>DATHSX010000315.1:0-4293 GCA_035463935.1 Acidimicrobiia bacterium
GGTGGACTCCGCCGGCCCGACACGCCATCAGAAAGGCTGCGCTCAGTCCCATCCAGGTGATCCCCTGACGCGCGGCGAGACGCCACAGCGTTGTCAGATCGGGGTGGGCGGGGTCGCCGTCGAAGAGCACCACCGTGGCACCCACCAGCAGACCCGAAACGAGGAAGTTCCACATCATCCACCCTGTGGTCGTGAACCAGAAGAAGCGGTCCCCCGGGCCGATGTCGGATTGCAGGGCCAGGGCCTTGAGGTGCTCAATGACGATCCCCCCGTGGCCGTGAATGATCGGCTTGGGGAGCCCGGTCGTGCCGGAGGTGAACAGGATGTAGAGCGGGTGAGAGAAGGGCACCGGCTCGAACTCCAGGGCACCCGGATCCGCCAGCCATGCCGTCCACGGCCGGGCACCGGCAATCCGGGCTTCCGGGTCCAGAACCGGTACCAGGACCGTTTCCTGAACCGACGGCAGGCCCGCGCGGATGGCCGCCACGTTCTCGCGCAGGTCGATCACCCGAGAGCCGTAGCGGTATCCGTCGATCACCAGCAGCACCTTTGGCTCGATCTGGGCAAATCGGTCCACCACGGCCCGCACCCCGAACTCCGGCGAGCACGATGACCATATCGCCCCGAGGCTGGCGGTGGCCAGAAAGGCCACAACGGTCTCCGGGATGTTCGGCAGATAGGCAGCCACCCGATCGCCCGGCTCGATCCCCGCCCGGCTCAAGGCGGCGCGGGCCCGGCCGACCAGTTCGCCCAGTTCGGGCCAGGTGAACTCCCGGGTTCCGACCGTCTGGGACTCCCCGATCAGAGCCACGCCCGACGAGCGCTGGGCCAGGGCGTGCTCGGCGTAGTTGAGAGTGGCTCCCTCGAACCAGCGGGCCTCCGGCATGGCCCCCGAGAGGATCGAGCGAGGGGGCGAGTGGAACCGCACCCCGAAGAACTCGCCCACCGAGGACCAGAAACCCTCCAGGTCGGTGACCGACCAGGCCCAGAGCTGGTGGTAATCGGCGAAGTCGAGCTGGCGATGCACCCTCAGCCACCTCAGGTAACGACCGATGACACTGCTGGCCGTCACATCGGCGGGTGGGCTCCAGAGGACCTCGCCGTCACCGAGCCGCTCGCTCACCCTGCAACGCTAACCATCAATCCGGGGTCTGGATTCAAGCGGGATGCGGCCCGGCGCCAGCTAATCCAGCTGTTCGGCCAAGCGGCGGCGGGCAGTCTCCACGTGGCCCAGGCCGCCGAATCCGGCCATGGTGATCGCTTCGCCAACCAGTACGCCCGCCCGGTCGGCCAGCTTCTCGCCCAGCCGCCGCCCGATGAGCCGGGCGTGCAGAGCCAGCAGCCAACCGAGAATCGCGCTGGCGAGCAGCGAGCCCGTCAGCAAGACCAGGGGCAGGGGCACCGGCCCCAGTGCCGGGAGATCGACGGAGGTGACCGGGACCTGACCCGGTGCGAACAGAAGCGTGACGTACCAGGCGGCCGCAAACAAGAAGACGCCCCCGATCGCCAGCTGCAGAGTGCCGATCAACGACCAGAGAGCATGGCTTCTGATCTCCAATCCGGCTGCGGCCTCGGCGGTAGCGCGATCGAGAGCGGCGGCCACGGTCGCCTCCAGCCCGTCCGCGTCCAGCGCCACCCGCACCTGAGACCGGGCTTCCGGCGGGAGCTGGCCCAGCGCCTCGACCTGGGCAGTCCGAACCGGATTGAGCACCCGGCCCAGGGTCCCGCGCTGGCGCCAGTTGGCCAGGTAGCCGGCGGGATCGGCATGACGGCTGCGGAGACCGGTCAGCCACGCGAGGAGAGCCACCACCCGGGCCAGCAATGATCCGCCCCGGCGCCGGGCCCGTCCCAACACCGCGGTCTGCACCTGGCGAGCAATTCCAGCCGGGTCGACAATGGCCACCGCCCCCGCCACGGCCTGGTCGACCAGTTCCTGACGGCGCCTATCAGAAATCAGGTCTTCCGGCTGTGCTGACCAGACCCCCGCGGCAGCCGCCAATCGCTGGACGGCCAGCCGGGCGTCGGTGATCAGCTTGGCCTGAATCATCGCCTTGGCCTCGACCTGGCTGCCGAGCGCGGCTCGGAGCGAAGCCAGCCCGGCTCCGGTCTCGGCGGAGACGACATGAATTTCGGCCCCGTCGATGCCGTCGTCGTGGAGGCGCCGCTTGAGGTCGGCGACCACCAGGTCGGCTTCGTCGTTGGTCAATCGGTCGGCCTTGTTCAAGACGAAACGCATTCGGGAGCTGTGAGCTGCCAACGAGCGCAGATAGGAGTGGAGCCGCTCGTCGTCATATTTCTCGGGATCGAGCACCCAGAGCAGGGTGTCGAGCCGCGGTAACAGTTGTTCGACCCGGGCGCGGTGCTGGAGGCGGACCGAATCGAAATCGGGCAGGTCGAGGATCGCCAGGCCCTCCATCCCCGGATCGGAGTGGGTCGCCACCCTGTCCACTCCCAGCCATCCCACCAGCGGGTCCAGCTCCTGGCGACGGTCGGCGGGCAGCCAGGCGATAGGCTCGTCGGTGGTGGGCCGCACCGCCCCGACCTCGCTCACCGGCCGCCCCGCCAGGCGGTTGAGCAGCGATGACTTGCCGACTCCGGTTCCTCCGACTAGCGCCAGCACATAGGTGGCGCCGGGGAACCCGGCCCGCTGGCCCACCTGTTCGACCACCGACTCGGCGGTCCTGGCCGCCTCGCCCAGCCCCAAGACCCGGGCGGACTCGATCGCCGTGGTCAGCCTCTCTAGTTGGGTGGCCAGGGTCACGAGGGCGACGCTTCCAACGCCGCCGCCACTGCGGTGCGCAACCGGGCCGCCAGATCCGCCGGCGTTCCCAGCGGAGCCAGCGCTTGCTCAAAGCGATCCCGCTCGGCCGCCATCGCCCGCTCCAGGATTTCGCCCAGCTTCTCCCGGGCCCTGGTGACAAACGCCGCCACGTTGGCCTCGCCAAAGATGGCGGCCAGCAAGGCCTGGTTGACCATGGCGGTGGCAGCGGCGATTCCGACTTCGGTTCCGGTGAGGCCGCCGGTATGGACGAAGACCGCCAGGATCGCACTGGTTCCCAGGACGTTGACACCGATCGTGGCAGCCTGCGCCCAGCCCCGCCGCCGCTCCCCCAGCACCCGGATCTGCACATTGAGGTCGGCGGCCCACTCCTCCAGTTCCTTCTCGAGCGCCTCGCCCATTCCCGCAGAGGCCCCCCATAACGTGTGATCGCGGGCCAGGGCCTCCGCCCCGAAGCGGTCCTCCGACCAGAAGCCGGCGGTACGTGCCGCCGCCCGGTCGGCGTGTTTGATCGCCACCGCCACCAGGTCGGCGAACGCCGCTTCTCTCACTTCGAGAGCCGCCGGTGGCGGGTCCGGACGAAACATGCCACGCAGGGCGGTGGCGATCCTGCCGACGCCCGTGGAGATGACCCGGGCGACCTGACCCGCCCCGACGAAGTCCTGCCACTGCCGGAGCACCTCGGCCCGCAGAAATGTCCCCCGCGACAGCTCACTCCACAGGTCGCGATACATCTCCCGGTAGCTCGAGTGCAGCCGGGCGAGCAGATCGGCGGCGGCGGCGGCCTCCTGATCCACTTCGGTCGCCACTTCCTCAACGGCCGCCGGGAGGCCCGACAGGGCCGCCGCCACGGCCCGGCGGGCGAGTCGGCGCCGCGCCGTTTCGTCCGCCAGCAGGCGGTCGAAAGCGTCGAGGAGGGGAACAAGGGCAGCCCGGTCGAGGCTATCGAGGGAGGGATCGACCGCCCCCTCCACGACCGGCACCACCTCCAGATCTCCGAAGGCTCCGGCCGAGATGAGTCGCCCTTGATCGAGCATCCGCCGGTAGTCCTCGACTACCGCGGCGGCGTCGGCATCGCTTTCGGGCAGGCGATTGATGACGGCCAGCAGCGGAACCCCGCGCTCGCGGCCCCGGGCCAGGATGGTCCAGGGCACCTCGTCGGCGTAGCGGGTGGCGGTGGTCACGAACACCACCAGGTCGGCGGCCTCCAACAACTCCTCGGCCAGCGCCCGATTGGCAACTTCGACACTGTCGAAGTCGGGCGCGTCCACCACCACCAGGCCGGGCCGGGCATCGTCGGCTACCACCACTTCGACTCGCTCCCCGGAGCGACGCCCCGGGGTGAGATCGGGGACCTGGTCGCCGGGATGCGCCAGCGCTTTGGCGACTCGGGTCGTGGGCCGCAGCACGCCCGAGGGACTGAGAGGGCGACCGGCGAGGGCGTTGAAGAGACTCGACTTGCCGCTGCCCGTCGAACCCATGATGACCACGACGAGGGGTGCCCCCAGGTTGGC
>DATHSX010000316.1:0-1998 GCA_035463935.1 Acidimicrobiia bacterium
GTGCCGAGGCGGTAGCGGCCGGAAGCCTCGGAGTGATGATTGCCAGTCGGGGAGAGGAAGCGGTTCCGGTGCCGCTGGAAGAAGTCGCCGGCAAACGACGCGTGGTCCCTAAGGACCACCCCTGGCTGGCCTCGGCGCGCAGCCTCGGGACATCGCTGGGCGACTGAGGAACGGGCCGATTCGCTATCCACTACCCGCTCTATATTCAACTCAGTTGACTATCCAACCCAATTGAATATAGTTCCGGCAGTGCGCAAGGTCATGCTGCTCAATTCCTGGGAGCAGATCGAAGCTCTGGGGGACGACACCCGGGTGGCGATCATTGAGCTCTGCCTCCGGCCCCAAACCGTGAGCGACCTCGCCGCAACATTGGGCGTTCCTCGCACCAGGTTGTATCACCATGTCAACCGGCTCACCGAGCTCGGGCTGCTGCGAGTAGTGGAGACCAGGCAGGTTGGCGCCGTCACGGAGAGCCATTACCAGATCACCGCCTTGTCGTTCCGTCCTTCCCGGCGCCTGCTTGGCTCTCTGCAGGGTGCGAAGGTCGGGGCGGCCCTTCTCACGGTCATTCTCGGTCCTGCCAAGGCCGACTTCGTGCGGGCGTTGGAGAAGGGCGTCTTCAGCCTCGCCGATTCCAAGGAGCGCAGACGGGTTCATCTGGCCCGGTACCTGATGCAAATCACCCCTGAGGAACTCGATCAGTTGATAAGGGGCCTGGAGGAGCTCTACGCCCGCTTCGACCCCGATCCCGGAGTCGAGAGACCCGGCACTATCTCGGTCTCGGCGCTGAGCCTGGCGCATCCCCGGTGGGAGCGCCCCCGGTGAGACAGCTGCTCGCCATCTCCGACTTCCGCCGGCTGTGGACGGCCCAGACCACGTCCAGCTTCGGCGACGCCTTGACGAATCTCGCCCTGCTACTGGCGGCGCAGCGGCTGACCGGGTCCACGAGGGCGGTGGCCGCGACCGCGATCGCCGTGGCGATTCCCCAGCTTTTGTTCGGGCTGCTCGCCGGCGTACTGGTCGATCGCTGGGACCGGCGGCGGGTGATGGTCGCCGCAGACGTGGTCCGGGCGGTGCTGGTTCTGGGCTTCATAACCGTCAACGCCGCCGACCGAATGTGGCTGCTTTACACCATTGCCTTCGTCCAGGCCTCCATCGGCACCTTCTTCAACCCCGCCCGCAGCGCCCTGCTCCCCAAGGTGGTAGGCGCCGATCATCTCCTGGCCGCCAACTCCTTCACCCAGAGCTCGGTGGTGGTCGCTTCGGTGCTGGGGACGGGAGCGGCCGGCCTGATCGTCGGGCTCACCGACAACCTGGCCCCGGTCTTCATGATCGATGCCGTCACGTTTCTGATTTCAGCGATGCTGGTCATCCGCCTGCGGGTCGACACGACTCCGATTACTCCCCGCCGGCCCATGGCGGGTCATCACTTCGTCGCAGAGCTCATGGCCGGCCTGCGGATCATCACCGCCTCCCGCCCGCTGCGCTCGGTCCTGATCGGTGCGGGCGTGGTCATGTTCGGTTTGGGGGCCGTAAACGTACTCATGGTTCCATTCATCGTCGAAGACCTGGCCGTCCCCGAGACCTGGTTCGGGCTCCTGGAGGCGTCCCAGGTGGCTGCCATGGTCATCTCCGGAGGAGTGGTGGCGGCCCTGGCCAATCGGATCAGAGCAGATCGGCTGTTGGTCGGCGGACTGGCCGGGGTGGGAGTGGTGGTCGCCACGATGAGCCTCTCCTCCAACGTCTGGCATCTGGTGGGCCTGCTCTTTGCAGCCGGGTGGTTCGTGGCTCCGACTCAGGCGGCCATCTCGACCATCGTCCAGACCGAAGTGGCGACCGAGGCTCTGGGGAGGGTGAGCTCCAGCCAGAGCACCATCATCACGGCCGCCCAGGTGGCTTCGATGGCTCTGGCAGGAATGGCTGCCGACGCCCTCGGAGTTAGGCAGGTGTTCGTGCTGGCGGGGGTCGTTGCGCTGGCGGCGGCCCTGCTCACCGCAA
>DATHSX010000317.1:0-3081 GCA_035463935.1 Acidimicrobiia bacterium
CTGCCTAGGTCCCAGCACTCGGTGGGTGGTTGGGACCACCCCAGCCCGAACAACATGGAATCGGCGATGTGCCGGCTCTCAATTGCGTTCCCTTCGCGTGGGCCCAGTCCCCCCGTCTTGACCGCTTCCCGGCGAAGCCAGGCCGCCAATGACCCCAGACGGTCCGTCATCTCCTCGTTTAGCTCCACCCCGATCAGCTCGGCGGCCGTAGCCAGCGCGGGATTCACGTGAAACTTGAAGGTTTAGCCTTCATCTGGTGCGGCCTCGGCCCCCTCGTCCCATTCTGACGAGCTGTCCTGCGAAGAATGGACCGGGGGCCCGCTCTCCGCGGCACTCTCGGCCTCGGTCTCGACGGCGGCAATAACCACATAGCGGCGTGGCGGCTCGCCCTCGGAGTAGGAGCGAACTCCGTCATGTGCTGCCACCGCGTCATGTATGACCTTGCGATCGGCCGCACTCATCGGCTCGAGCATGATCTCGCCGCCTTCGCCGGTCACCTGCTCGATGAGTTGGGCCGCGTAAATGCTCAGGGCCTGGCGGCGCCGCTCGGCATAACCAGCGACATCGATTCGTACTCTCGCCGTGTCGTCCACCTGACGATGCAGGACGGTTTTCGTGATCTCGTGAATCGCCTCCATGACCGAACCGCGGGGCCCCACCAGGGCCTCGGTCTGTTCCCCTTCAATGGCCGCCACGATCACCTCGTCGTCGACCGTCACCGTGACGCGACCGTCCAGACCAAACGCCCCCACCAGGCCGGTGAGGAATTCCTCGACCATCGGGGCCTGCTGGTGCGGATCCGCAGTGCTTTCCCTGGTTGCCGGCCTGGGGCGCGGATGAGCGCCGGGTGACCGGGGCCTCGATTCGGCGCCCCGGGGTCGTTGACCCGTCCGATCAGGGCCGGAACCCGATCCCCCACCCGGTGGGCGCCTCTGGCCGGCGGAGGGCCTCTCATCCTGGCGGGCTTGGCCCTGGGGACGCCGCCCACTGGGCCGGTCTGAACGGTCGGGCTGGCGTTGCGGGGACGGGCCATCACCGCTCCCGGGGCGCGCGCCCCGATCCTCTCTTCCGCGCCGGCGACGCCGGCCGCGGCCCTCCGCGCGGGGCTTAACTCGGACTATCGCATCCCGTCCGCCCAGACCCAGAAAGCCGCGCTCGGGCTCCTGGATCACCTCGACGTCGATGCCCTCGCGGCTGTCGATACCGAGCTCCTGCATGGCTGCGGCGACTGCCACTTCCACTGTCTTGCCTCGAACTTCCACCCACTCGACCACGTTCGTTCACTTCCTCTTGCGTCGACGGCGCCGGTCTGCTGACCCGGGTTGGGGTCTCGCCGGCTTCTCTTCCTGGTTTTCTCCGGTTGTCTTGTCCGTGGTCTTCTCTACGGTCAACGACGGCATCTGCGGGCGGCCATCGATCCGGAAGATCACGATCTGCTGGAGCAGCCGGAAAATATTGCCAGTCATCCAGTAGAGCACCAGACCGGCCGGAAAGTTGAAAGAGACAAAACCGATGAAGAAAGGCATGATCTTCGTTACGGCCTGGGAGGCGGCTGCCTGGGGGTTGTCGGGCCTGACCTGACCCGCGGTTGCATGCCACTGCTGAACGTATTGGGTAGCCACCATCACCGCCAGCATCAACAAGTAGGGGAGACCATTGAGAATGCCCTGACCCACCGCCTCGGAAACCCTCGTTCCCAGGTTCATACCCACAAAGGTCGTGCGACCGGCATCTATCGCTGCCCGCAGGGCAGACCGCTCGGGGATGTGGACCGGATCCGACAGGACCCGAAACAGGGCGAGCCAGATCGGAAACTGGACGATGAGCGGAAGCAGACATCCCCCCGGTGTGGCGCCGGCCTCGCGCTGGACTCTCATCAGCTCCCGCTGCATCTCCTCCGGGGTCTCTTTCAGCTCCTTTTGGATCCGGCGTACCTCGGGCTGGATGGCTTGGAAGGCCCGGGTCGAACGAGTCTGTTTCAGGGTCAACGGAAACAAGAGCAGGTTGACGCCAATGGTGAGAAGGATGATGGCCAGCCCGTACGAGGGCACCAGGTCGTACAGAAAGGAGAGGGCGGCGCCGAGCCCATTCTGCAGGGCGTTGAATGCCTCGCCCATCAGTGGCTTTCCCAGCTGTCGGGCACGGGGTCAAACCCGCCCGGATGAAGCGGATGGCATCGGCCGACGCGCTTGATGGCCAGCCAGCCTCCCCGCCAGAGCCCGAAGCGGGCGATGGCATCGACCGCGTACTGCGAACAGGTCGGTTGGTAACGACAGTTGGCCCTCAGATTGGGGCTTACCAATTTCTGGTAGATCCGGATCAATCCGATCGCAAATTGGCGGGGAATGGCGGTCAACTTGGTGGTGTGGCGCCGGGTGGGCTGGCTCAAGAATGGCCTTCCTTGCTGGCCTGATCGGCAGCTCGCGCCTCGTTGATGCCCTCGGACAACCAGCCCGACAGCCTCAGAAAGGGGACCGTCGGGGTCGACGCACCCGCGATGATCACCACGTCGTAGCCCACCGGCATGCCAACCTGGCGGATGGCCTCGCGCAACCGTCTCTTTGCCCGATTTCGCTCCACAGCACTTCCTATTCTTCTTCCCACTACCAGCCCAAATCTGGCTATTCCCGGCTGGCCAGCGGCGAGAACCACCACCAAGTCACCCACCCGCCGGCGACGGCCCGTCGCGAGGACATGACGAAAGCTGGCGGGGGAATCGAGAGAAACGGGCTTAGGCGGCGAGGCGCTTTCGGCCCTTGGCCCGCCGCGCATGGAGGATCGATCGTCCGGCACGGGTGGACATCCGGTGGCGGAAACCGTGGTTGCGCTTGCGCCGCCTGACTTTTGGTTGGAAAGTTCTTTTCATGACAAACCCCAGCAGAAGAGACCTGGTGAGCGGAGATAGACCTCTGGAGGTTATTGCAGCCACGCGATAAGGTCAAAGGCGCCGGGATTCGCGAAAAAAACCTCAGTGCCCAGCGGCCCTCCGCCCTCGCGACCGCGAGCCGCCGAGCCTTGGAAAACTCCGATAACGCTTGGCGATCCGACCTTCGAGCGCGCGGCCAACGACGAATTCCGCGC
>DATHSX010000318.1:0-2989 GCA_035463935.1 Acidimicrobiia bacterium
ACTGACTGCCGTTGCCCTCCGGAGAGGGACTGCACCGGTGCCTTGAAATTCTCGAACCTGGGATTCAACCGCTTCATCACCTTGCGGGTGGCATCCTCCATGGCCGAGTCGTCCAGAGTCCGCAGCGGGGTCAGGATTTCCCTCCCCAGGAACACGTTGCCGGGAGCATCGATGTTGTCAGCCAACGCCAGGGTCTGATAGATCGTCTCCACGCCGAGCTTCTTGGCCTCCATGGGCGAGTGGATGGAGACAGGCTGACCATCTATGAAGATCTGGCCCGAATCCGGCTTTTGCGCGCCCGACAGGGTCTTGATGAGCGTCGATTTGCCGGCGCCGTTACCACCGACAATGGCAACGATCTCTCCCGGAAACAGGTCGACGCTCACGTCGTTGACGGCATGGACACCGCCAAAGGAGACGTTCATGGCTCTTAGCTCCACCAGGGGCACACCTTCAGGCACGTTGGATTCTCCTCGCTCTAGACCTTGCGCCGCCGGTTGATCGTGTCGAACGCCACTGCGATTATGAGCACGATCCCGGCCACGATGTCCTGGATCGGCGACGACAACCCGATGAAGCTCAGCCCGTAAGCCAGTGAGGACATGACCAAGGCACCCATCACGGCCCCGGAGATGGTGCCTATGCCGCCGGCAAACGAGGTGCCCCCAATTACGGCCGCGGCAATGACGTACAACTCGTAGCCTTCGCCCAGATCGAGGGTCGCCCCATCCAGACGGGCGGTGGCCACCGCGCTGCTGATGGCACAAAGCAGGCCAATCAGGATGAAGGTCTTCATGATCGTCCAACGGGTGTTGATACCTGCCAGCTCCGAGGCCTCCGGATTGCCGCCGATGGCGAACACGTAGCGTCCGAAGCGACGCCGTGTGGCCACGAAGTTCATCACCAGCGTGACCCCGAGGAGGACGATGACCGGCCAGGGGATCCCCGCCGCCAGACCTCCCGGAGGAATGGCGATGCCGGTTTCCGCGGCATGTCTCTCCGCCAGCGCCGGCGGCCACTTGTAGCTGTTGAAGAGCCATACGAGGCCCAGCACGGCGAGACAGCTGAAGGCTCCGACGACGGCTTCGGCCCACATCGGGCGCAGCGGGAACCCGAACCTCATCCGCTGTCGGCGGCCGTAGCCCAGCAACGCGACGATCGCCGCACAGGCAACGGCGCCGACGACCCAACTGGCGGTGCCACCCACGGAGCCCAGCGGACCTCCCCCGAGTCGCCTGAAGCTCGGGTCGACGGGAGAGATGGTCACCCCTCGGGTAACGAGCCACGTGGCGCCCCGGAAAATGAGAAGGCCGCCCAGAGTGACGACGAACGAAGGCACGCCGATGTAGGCGATGATGTATCCCTGGACGCCGCCGATAGTGGCCCCCAGGATGAGGCCGGCAAGGAGGGCAACGATCCACAGCAGCGGGTGGTCGAAGCCCATGTAGTCGGGAAGGATCCTGGCCATCAACACCGCATAGGTCATCCCCACCACGCCCGCGATCGACCCAACAGAGAGATCGATGTTGCGGGAGACGATCACCATCGTCATCCCGGTGGCAATGATGGCGACCGACACCGACTGGACGGCCAGGTTGACCATGTTGACCGGGCGCAGGAACCGACCATCGGTGACGAAGCCGAAGCCGATCAGTATGACCGCCAAGGCGATGACCATCCCGAACACCCGCAGGTCGATCTCCAGCGCCGAGAGCAGGCCGCGGCGCGGCCGAGCGTCAGTGGAAGCCTGGGCCGGAGGAGCGGTGCTCAGTCTCGTCACGGGATCATCGGCATTGGAGGTTAACGGCACCGCCCTGCGCCGCGACGGGTATCGCAGGCGCAGGGCGGAGCAATTCGCCGGATTCGGTTAGCCGCAGGCCTCGGTAGTGCCGGCGGGAACGCCGGCGCAGACTGCGTCCTGGGGTTCCCATCCCAGGTCGATCACCAGGTTGAGGTTCTCCCGGGTGATGGGAGTTGGCTTGAGGATGATCGACCAGACGTCGATGCCTCCCGGCGTCGTGAAGGTCTGGGCATCCAACCCCGCCTCGGGCGCCACGTGATCGGCCAGATCGGAGGGGGCCTTGACGTCCGCCAGGGCAACACCCTGAGCGAGCTGGACGGCCACCTCGCCGGCGGTCTTCCCCAATCCGAATGCATCCTTCCAGACCGACACGAGCTGGGTGCCGAGGGCCACCCGGTTGAGGGCGGGTAGGTCGCCGTCCTGACCGGTCACAGGGACGGTCCCGGCCAGGCCCACCGCGTCGAGCGCGGCCACCACTCCGGTTGCCATGCTGTCGTTCTCGGAGATCACGGCCTGGATGTCGTTGTCGTTGGCGGCCAGGCACGCGTCCATCATGTTGCGGGCGTTGTTGGTGTCCCAGTTGTCGTTGTAGTCCTCACAGACGATGTTGATGTCCGGGAACTGATCGAGGACCGGCGTCATCCCCCCGCGCAGGAAGTCGGCATTGGGGTCGGCCGCATGGCCCTTGACGATGGCGTAGTTGCCTTCCGGCACCTCGGCGGTGACCACCTCGGCCATCAGAGTGCCCACCAGCTCATTGTTGAAGGTGATGTAGAAGGCCTCGGTGTGCTCGATCAGGCGGTCGTAGCCGATCACGGGAATGCCCTGGGAGATCGCATTCTCCACCGCCGGGAGGATCGCTTCCGCATCCTTGGCCAGGATGATCAGCACGTCCGCCCCCTGGGCGATCAGGCTGTCGACGTCGGCCAGCTGTTGCTCCGACGAGTCGTTGGCGTCGGTCTCTATGACCGTGCCGCCGGCGGCCTCAACCGCCTCGATGATGGCGGGCCCATCGGCTTTGGCCCAGCGTGGCTGTGCGTAGTTGTTCCACGAAATGCCGACTACGACTCCTTCTCCCGCGGTGGTTTCCGTTCCTCCCGCCGTGGTGGTAGCGCCCTGATCGTCGCCGCCACAGGCGGCCAGTAACAGGGCAATGAGGGCGACGAGCGCCCACAAACGTCTTCTCAT
>DATHSX010000319.1:0-2038 GCA_035463935.1 Acidimicrobiia bacterium
AGTCGGCCAGGTTGCTGGGGGCCAGCAGGCCTTTGTAGACCACCGTGCGGCTCGAGGAGGAGATGATCGTTGTCCCCGGCTGCAGGCCCCTCTCAGCCACCTTGCGGGCCAGAAACAACCGGCGCTCGAACTCGTCTTCGCTCATCTCGTCGGGGGCCTCGATCAGCACCTGCTCGATGCGGGGCAGGGACTCCTTGGCCCTACGGGAAAGAACCGCGGGATGGTTGGGAACCGGCCGGAAACCGAGATAACGAAGTCCCTCACCGTCGATGGCCTTAGCTACGAGCTGGCGATCGGCCTCTGCTCGCTCCCGGTGAAAGAACACCCCCATGACCCCCAGCCGGCCCGGCTCGGGCACGGACAGGTTGCGCACCGACAGCTCGCGGGCCAGCAGCCGGTAGGGAACCTGGGTGAGAATGCCGGCTCCGTCGCCGGTGCCATCGGCCGCTTTGGCCCCGCGATGCTCGAGCCGGATCAGGCATTCCACCGCCAGGCGGGTCAGACGGTACGAGGCACCCAGGTCGCGAGCGGCGATGAAGCCGACGCCGCAAGCATCGTGCTCAAACCGCCGGTCATAAAGGGGGGCGCTCCGCATGTGGATACCGTTCTGTCTGAGTACCGTCTGGGGAGCCAGGCATTGTAGGAAGCCGGAGCAGCCCCGCCGCCGGAATCGATCCGCAAAACCCCTGGTGGCCGCATTGGGGCGATTACTGTCGGGTGATGCGGCTGACGCCACCTAGCACCGGCACGTTCACGCTTGCGGTGATCGCCATCTTGGCGGGGATCGCCGCCCGTCTTGGCTACATCAGCGCCCTGGCCGAGTATGACTTCTGGCTGGTGGCCGGTGGGGCCGGTCTGCTGGTGCTGGGCGTGGTGTTCCGCAAACTCTGATCGGGCATAAGCTCCAGAGCCCATGCCTGTGCTGGTGGTGGGTGCCGACCATCCCCTGGGCGAGGCGATCGTCCATCGTCTCGCAGCTCCCGATCGGGAGGTGAGAGCCTTCGTCAGCACCCCCGGGTCCTCGGCCGGTTTGCGTCAGGCAGGGATCAAGGTGGCGGTCGGCGACCTATCCGACGACAGCCACATCGGAGGGGCGGCCACCAATTGCTTTGGGATCGTCTTCGTGGAACCGGCTCTCGAGGACGGACGCGAACTGGCCTTCGCCACTCCGCAGGCGACGAGGGACGGCTGGGCCCGGGCCGCCGTCGACGCCAGGGTCACCCGGGTGATCTGGGTCGGCACCGGGCTTCCGACGGTAAGGGCCGCCGAGGTGGTGCTCGTGACCACGGCTAACCGGTCGGCCGCCGACATCGCCGAAGAGGTAGCCCGGCTCGACGACGCCGCCAGCCCCCTGGCCTGACCACGGCGCGCTTGCCCTCGCGCGAATCTGGCGCTAGGCACCAGACGGCTGGAACAATCTGGGGCGGCTAGAACAACCCGCTGACGCCGCGGGGGATCTCCGGGGGGGCGATCTCGACGGCGGGACATACCCAGCCGTCGACGGAAGGCACGTGTCCTTCCGGGTGGCATTTGGCTTCCACCGTCGCCACCAACTGCTGTCTCTCAGCCTCGGCCAGAGCCACGGCCAGCCCGTCTAGCAAGTAGGGGTAGGGGTTGACGGTGCGGCTGCCCAGATGCAGCTCGAAGTGGGTGTGCGACAACGTGCCTTCGGCGTTGCCGGAATCACCCACGAATCCGAGCGGCTGCCCGGTGGCGATCCGGCTCCCCTCTTCGACGCCGGCAGCCACGGTCAGCGACCAATCGGCGCGGCCATTGTCCCGACCCGGGTCATCGTTGTTGAGATGGAGATACCAGCTCTGCCATCCGTCCTCATGCTCGACGATGACGTAGCGACCGGCCCGGGGGCTCTTGGTGATCCGCGTGACGGTGCCGTCCGAGATCGCATAGACCGGAGTGAGCTTGGGAGCCATCAGGTCGATCCCCAGATGGCGGCGGCCGTCGGGCTTGACCAGACCGTAGGTCGGCTGGAACCAAGTGACTAGCGGATCTTGAGGGAAGAAGAGAGACAGTGGGGGCC
>DATHSX010000320.1:0-12980 GCA_035463935.1 Acidimicrobiia bacterium
CGAACGTACATCTCGTCGAGCAAGGCATCGCGACCCCCGGATTCGATCGAATAACCCCAGGTCACGACGGCATAGCCGATCGCCGGTTCGCCCAAGAGATAGACGATCCCCAGATGGTCGTCTACGAGCAAAGGCAGCAGGGCCGCCCTTACCCGAGCGTCGTCGTGGGGATGGCCATCGATCTGGTTGAACTCAGCGGCCATGGCCAACAGCAATTCCACGTCGCCTGGACCAGCCAGACTGACCTTCATAGGTCGTTGCGGATCAGGTCCTCGTGAGACTCACGCCGCACCACCAGGCGAGCCGTGCCATCCCTTACGAAGACCACCGCCGGCCGTGGCACCTTGTTGTAGTTCGATCCCATGGAGTGGCCGTACGCGCCCGAGACCGGGGTGGCCAGCAGGTCGCCCACGGCCAGGTCCTCGGGCACCTGAGCCTCCCGTACGAGCACGTCACCCGACTCGCAATGCTTGCCGACCACCCGCACCCTGCGGGTGCGGGCGGCCGCGACCGCCCGGGGCAGAAAAGTCTCGTAACCGCTCCCGTACAAGACCGGTCGGGGGTTGTCGCTCATGCCCCCGTCGACGGAAACGTAGGTGCGGATTCCGGGGATGGTCTTGATGGTGCCGACCCCGTAGATGGTGATAGCCGCCCCGGCCACGATCGCTCTTCCCGGTTCCACGGACAGCGCCGCGCGCAGCCCGGCCTCTCGCGCCGCGGTGCGAAGGATGCGGGCATAGTCGGCGATGGACGGGGCGACCTCCCCGGCCACGTACGCCACCCCCAGCCCCCCGCCCATCGATAGCTCCTCCAATCCGAGGCTCTCAACGAATCCGGACACCGCAGCCAGCGCGGCGGCGAAAGAGTCGACGCGGAAAACCTGAGAGCCGATATGAAGATGGATCCCCCGCAGTCTTATCCCCGGGTTCTGACGGGCCGCGCCAATCGCGGCGGCGGCCGTCCCGGTGGAGAGAGTGAAACCGAACTTGGAGTCGTCCTGGCCGGTGGCGACGTAGTGGTGAGTGTGAGCCTCGATCCCGGGAGTAATCCGCAGCAGGGCATCAAAAACGTGGCCGGTGCGGGCGTGCAAATGGTCGATCCGGGCCAACTCGTCGAAGCTGTCGACGACGATTCGCCCCGCTCCGGCCTTGGCGGCTTCCTCCAGTTCACCGTCGCTCTTGTTGTTGCCGTGCACCACCAGTCGCTCGCCGGGCACGCCCGCAGCCTGGGCCACGAACAACTCACCCCCCGTGGCGACGTCGAGTCGCATCCCCTCTTCGTGAGCCAGCCTGGCCATGGCCAGGCAGAGAAAAGCCTTGGTCGCATAGATGGCCCCCTCGCCGAAGGCTTGCCGGGCTTCGGCGCAACGGCGGCGGAGATGCATCTCGTCGTATACGAAGAGCGGCGTGCCGAATTCCGCCGCCAGGTCGAGGGTGGAGCAGCCGCCGATCACCAACTCCCCGGAGGAGCCCTCAGTCGAGGTGTCGGGGAGCAGCGACCAGGGAACAGCGACCATGGATAGGTTCTAACAGTTCGGCGACGCGATCCGCTCTATTCGGCTCACTTGCCGGCCAGAAGCCGGAACGCTCCGGCCAGTATCCGAGAAGGTCGCCCGCTTCTTTGTTCGGCGCGATCGGCGGCAGGGACGAGAAGCGAGGCGGCATTCGCGCCCAAGAAGCGCAGCGGCTCCGGCTCCCATTTCCTCGACCGATGACCGACCCAGGGCAGCCGGACCAGATCCGACGCCCTCTCGAGAACCAGGTCGGCCAGGGTGCGCCCGGCCAGATTGGCGGCGGCCACCCCTTCGCCGACGTATCCCCCCGCCCGGCCCAGCCCTTGCGCCCGGTCATAGTCGACGGAGGGTCGCCAATCCCGGGGCACCGCTACCGCTCCACCCCATTCATGGGTAATGGTGGCGTCTCCGAGGTCGGGGAAGAGGCTCCAGAGGATCCTCCTGACGGCGGCATGGACCCCGGGCTGACGCTCGTAGGAGGTGCGGAGGGCCGATCCGAAGTGGTAGCGGGCTCCCCTACCCCCGAAAGCCAGCCGGCCATCGACCGTGCGCTGGCCGTAGATGACCAGATGGCGAGGATCGTTGAAGACCTGCCGCTCGGAGAAGCCCACGTGCTCCCAGAAGTTCGGCGGGAGCGGCTCGGTGGCGACCATCAACGAGTAGACCGGGAGGTAGCTTCGACGCTCCCCGGGCAGCTCAACCGTGAAAGCCTCGGTGCAGCGGAGGATGGATGGTGCTCGCACGACGCCGTGGTCGGTTGTCACCAGTCCTGGCTGGATCCGCTCAACCCGGGTTTGTTCGTAGATCGGGACGCCCATCGCCTCGACCACCCGGGCCAATCCCCGGGCCAGCCGGGCGGGATGCACGGCGGCGGCATGCGGAGTGGACAGCGCACCCTGTGCTCCGGCGATCCTGGCCCGTTCCCCGACCTCGGCGGGTCCCAGCCAGCGGTAGTCCTCGGGTCCGAATCCCCACGCCCTTTCCTGCTGGAGCGCGTGGTGCAGCGAGACGAAGTGGGCATGGTTGGTCGCAAACGAGAGCATGCCGCCCTTGTGGAAGTGGCAATCGATGCCTTCGGTCGCCACCACGCGTCCGATCTCGTCAACGGTCGAGAGCATCTCGCGGAGCAGGGCCGTCACCGCCGATCGTCCGTGTCGTCGCTCCATCCGCCGGCGGTTCCCCGCGATCTCGCCCGAACACCAGCCGCCGTTGCGACCGGAGGCACCGAACCCGGCTATCTCCGACTCGAGCACCGCCACCCGGATGTCCGGTTGCAGGCGCTTCAGGTAGTACGCACTCCACAGCCCGGTGTACCCAGCCCCCACGATGGCGACGTCGACGTCGGCCGCCCCTGCCAGACCGGGGCGCGGTGCCAGCTCCTCACCGGAGGTGTCATGCCAGAGGCTCAGCCCCCGGTACCGGTTCATTCCGCCTCGTCGAGATGGGACGGAAGACTGCCAGCCCGGGCCAGGGCTTCGACCAGAGAATCGGATAATGCTTCCAGGGTGCGGGCGACATCCTCCATGGTGTGCGCGGCACAGGTGAACCACGGTTCTCGTCCGTCCAGGCAGGGCATCACTCCGCGCCGGATCATTCCGCCCACGACGGCGGCGTAGAGGCGGGCATCGTGACCGGCCAGGTGCCGGTACTCGATGGGTCTCCCCTCTCCGAGATACACCCCGAACATGGCCGGGTGCCCCAGTACCTGGCCGTCGACCCCGTATTCCACGAGGACTCGCTGGATGCCCTCCATGAGGGCCCGGCCAGTCTTTTCGATCCGCTCGTAGGCATCGGTGTGGGTCAGCCGATCGATGGTGGCGATGGCGGCGGCCGCGGCCACACCGTTGCCGGAGTAAGTCCCCGCCTGAGCGATGCCACCCATCTGCCAGCCTTCCACCATCGACGGGGCCAAGGCGATGGCTGCCACCGGGAATCCGTTGCCCAGAGCCTTGGCGTAAGTGGCGATGTCGGGGACCACTCCAAAGGTTTCGGCCGCCCCCCCCAGTCCAAACCGGAACCCGGTCTTGACCTCGTCGAGAATCATCACGGCCTGATGCTCGGAACAGAGCCGCCGAATGGCGGCGAGGAAGCCGGGCTCAGGCAGAATCCCGAAGGCGTTACCACAGGCCGGCTCGACGATCACCGCCGCGATCTCGTGCCCGTGGTCAGCGAACATGTCCTCCAGAGCCTCGATGTCGTTGAACGGCAGGGTTCTCACGTATGAGCGAATCCCATCCGGAATCCCCGATGAAACCTGGAAGGGAACCGGACGCAGGCGCGAACCAAGATGCGCCGGCGGGGCCCCGGCCGTGGTGAAGAGGACGTAGTCGTGGGTTCCGTGGTAATGCCCTTCGAACTTCACGACCAGATCACGCCCACCCCACCCCCGAGCGAGGCGGATGGCGTGCATCGTGGCCTCCGTGCCGGTGTTGGTGAAGCGAATCCGGTCGGCCCATTTGACCGCTCCGAGGATGGCCTCGGCCGCCTCGACCTCCCGCCGCTGGGTCATGGCGAAGGTAGTTCCTCCCCGAACGGCCGCGGTCACAGCCTCGGTCACAAACGGGTCCCCGTGGCCCAGGATGATCGGCCCCCACGCGCATTGCAGATCGATGTAGGACTTGCCGTCCATGTCGAATACATGGCCGCCTTGTCCACCCTCGATCACCAAGGTGTCATGATCGCCTAGATAGCGGAAGCCACTCGACACGCCGTTGACCAGAGAGTGGCGGGCGCGTTCGAACCACTCCGCAGTGCGGGGTCCTTGCATACTCACGGGTTGAGTCCTCCGGAGGTAGAGACCGGCGCCAGCCTGAGCCTTGGCTGCAAGAGCCTTGGCTGCATGAGGCTGGGACCGGTAGAAACGTACGTTGCCGTCTGGGTCTTGACGACCGCGGTGGTCGCTGTGCCCATCCCCCACCCGCCTGTTGGGGCCTAACGAGGCCGAACGGCGCCCAAATCAGGTCGGGAGAGGACGGAACGTTGTTCCATCCATCACCCCTTCCTGCGTAGGAGTGAACCCATGTTTTCAGACTAGCCCGCCACCACCTGATACCGTCCGCCCCACCCTACGGGAGGCGTTTCTGACGGTCGATCTGAAGCTTTTCATAGCTGGTGAATGGACCGAGGGAACGGGCCAGGGGCACTATGAACTCCACTCCCCGTCAACGGGCGAGCACCTCGCCAACGTGCCGCTGGCTTCGACCGCCGACACGGATCGGGCTGTGGCAGCCGCCCGGGCCGCCACCGAGGAGATGCGCCACTGGTCGGCCTTCGAACGAGCCGACCTCTGCCTGCGGGCCTATGAGATCTGGAACGAGCGGGTCGAGCAGATCGCCCGGATCCTGACCATGGAGCAGGGCAAGCCTTTCCGGGCGGAGGCAGTCGACGACATCGCCGAATCCGGCGACTACCTCCACATCGCAGCAGAAGACGTCAAGCGTTTGAAGGGCGACCTCATTCCCACTACCGAGCGCAACCGGCGGATGTTCACCTTCCGGCGGCCCGTAGGGATCTGGGCGGCGATTACCCCCTGGAACTTCCCCGTCATGATTCCTATGGAGACGGTGGGCCCCGCCCTGGCCACCGGCAACGGCGTGATCGTAAAGCCCCCCCTTAATACGTGCTGGGCCATGCTGGAGGCGGCCCGGGCCATCGAGGAGGCGGGCTTCCCCCGAGGGGCGCTCTCAGTCATACCCGGCGACCGGGAGGTAGGCGAATACCTGGTGACTCACCCGGGCATCGATGGAATCAGCTTCACTGGATCGTCCGAGACCGGCAAGCGGATCGTGGCAGTTATGGGTCTCAAGCGCACGATCATGGAGATGTCGGGCAACGGACCGCTGATAGTGGCGGGTGATGCAGATGTCGAGGCGGCGGCCACGGCGGCGGTGTACGGGGCGTACTACAACGCCGGGCAGGTGTGCACCGCCACCGAGCGCGTCATCGTGGTCGAGGATCTTCATGACAGGTTTGTGGACGCCGCCCTCAAAGCGGCTAGCGCCGTGAGGCTGGGGGATCCCTTCGACGATGCCACCAACATGGGGCCTCTCAACAATGAGCAGGTAGCCGCCAAGATGGACCGCCATCTCGCCGACGCCCGCGATCGGGGTGCAGAAGTGCTCTTGGGCGGTGGCCGAGCGAGCGGGTTTCCCACCGACCTCTACTACGAGTTCACCGTGATCGACCAGGTGCCGGAGGAGGCTCTGGTGTCGAAAGAGGAGTCTTTTGGCCCGGTGGTTCCGATTCTCACCGCCCGGGACGACGAGAATGCGGTGGGCATCGCCAACCGCACGCACCTCGGTCTGCAAGCGGCCGTTTTCACCAACGATGTCAGCAAGGCCTTCTGGTACGCCGACCGCATCCGCACGGGTACGGTGATCGTCAACGACTCCACCGACTTCTGGGAGACCTTTCAGCCTTTTGGGGGTGCCGCCGGAACCGAAACCGGCTGGGGCCGGCAGCGCATCGAGGAGTTCACCGACCTGCAGACTGTCGTCTTCAACCTGCGCAAGTAGCTTGGGCTTCGCATGGACCATGAATCCGCCTCCGTTCCGTACGAGCAGCGCGCAGCCGAAATCCCTTTCGCCTCTGCCGAGTACGTCGCGTTTGCTTCCCGCCAGTCATTCCTCGGAGTCCCCGCCCGCCGGCCGGACGACCTCGGCGATGGCCAGGTAGTCATCCTCGGGGCCCCGTTCGACTGGGGCACCACCTTTCGACCGGGGGCCCGCTTCGGGCCCAAGGCGATCCGCGAGGCCGATTACGGGGCGATGGACGGCTACCGGCCTCACCTACCTAGCGGCCTCGACCCGCTCCGCGCCCTGGGAGTGGTCGACATCGGCGACGTCTACGTGGTGCCGGGACAGCTGGAACTGTCGCTCGATCGGATCACCGCCACCGTCGAACAGGTAGCCAGGGCCGGCAAGGTGCCCGTGGTACTGGGGGGCGACCACACCATCACCTTCGCCAACGCCACGGGGGTGGCCCGTGTCCTCGGGTTCGGTGAAGTGGCGCTCATCCACTTCGACGCCCATGCCGACACTGGCCATCTGCAGAACGGCCAGCTATATGGTCACGGGACCCCGATGCGCCGGCTCATCGAGTCGGGGGCGGTCCCCGGTCATCGCTTCGTCCAGATCGGCCTGCGCGGCTACTGGCCCGAGCCCGAGGTCATGGCCTGGATGCGGGAGCAGCGGATGCGCTCCTATCTCATGTCCGACATCGAAGACCGGGGTCTCACAACCGTCGTCGACGAGGCGGTGGCCTACTCGCTGGAAGGCGGAGCCAGGGGAGTCTTCATCTCGGTGGACATCGATGTTGTCGATCCGGGGTTCGCCCCGGGTACTGGGACTCCGGAGCCGGGCGGGCTCACCTCCCGTCAACTCCTGGATACGGTCCGACGCCTGAGCAAGGAGCTGACGGTGGTGGGGGCCGATGTGGTCGAAGTCTCACCCCCATACGACAGCGCCGACATCACCGCCTATCTGGCCAACCGGGTGGTCCTCGAGATCCTCAACGGCATGGCCGAACGCCGGGCGGGCATCTGAGTCGACGCGTGTCACGCCAAGGCGCGGTCGAACCGTACGAAAGATCGGCGACGCCCGGGGCCATCGAGGAAGCCGGCCAAGGGGTGCCGAGCCTCCGTCGAAGAGCGTCCCCCCAACTGGCAGGAACCGAAGCCTGAAAGGCTTCGTCATATCGTTAGAGAGCGAAAGCCGAGGAGACGTGAAGCGGTATCTCGTGGCCGGGATCGTCGGGTTGCTGTTGCTGGCGGCTTGCTCAGGATCTGGTGGCCAACCCGACGTGGCTGGCGGTGACGACTTGCAGGCTGGAGGGCCGGCCGCCACCACCACCGCCCCCTCTCCCATGGCGCCGGGTGGCGAAACCGACGAGGAGGCCGGAAGGTCGCCGTCCGGTTTCCCTGTGACCGCAGACCGCCAGGTCATCTATGACGGCCAGATGCAGCTGGAGGCGGCCGACACTCGAGGGTTATTCGAGACGTTGGTCACTCTGGTCGAGAGTGCGGGCGGTTATATCGCCGCCACCAGCATCGGCGAGGTGGCGGAGAGGGATGCGCAACCGACCATTTTTCTGACGGTTCGGCTCCCTGCAGACCAGCTGACCGCCACCCTCGAGAGGATTCGCGCTGCCGCCGATCGGGTGGCAACCGAGTCTCTTCAGAGCCAGGATGTCACCGACCAATTCGTCGACATCGAGGCGCAGCTCCGGAACCTGAAAGCCCTTGAAACCGAACTCCTGGCGTTGCTCGCCGAACTTCGTGACAACCCCGAGGCCGACCCCGCCAAGCTTCTCCAGGTCTTTGACCAGATCCGGATCACCCGCGGCGAGATCGAGGCCCTGGAAGGACGCCGGCAACTGCTCGAAAACCTGGTGGCACTGGCCACTCTCCAGATCACCATCGTTCCCCTCCCATCGGCAGCACCTATCGTCCCCGAGGACCCGTCCTGGGAGCCAGGCACGCAGGCTCGCGGTGCCCTACGGGATCTGGTCGAAGCCCTGCAAAGCATCGGTGGCTTCCTCATCCGCTTCGGGCTCTATGCACTGCCCATCCTGATCCTCGTAGCAGGCCCCATCGTGCTGATCGCATGGCTGATCTGGCGCCGCTACCGCCGCCGTCGCCCCCCGGTCGCTCCCCCGGCGGACCAGCCCCTCTGAGCCCAGCCCCTATCGCCATCAGCGGAGCAGGGCAACGCGCCAGAACCCCGGCTCTAGGCCGGTTTCCTTCTCCGCTGGTACCAGAGGAAGAGCAGCATCAAGGACACGGTCGCGACGAAGATCAAGGTTCCCCACGCGTTTACCTGGGGGGGGATCCCACGGCGGGCGGCCCCCCAAACATACAGAGGGAAGGTCTGCAGGCTTCCCGAGGTGAAGTTGCTGATCACGAAGTCGTCGATGGACAGGGCGAAGCCAAGCAGGAAGGCGCCGAAGACTCCGGGCATGATCATCGGCAGGGTGACGCGTCGGAACGTTTGCCACTCATCGGCGTACAAGTCCATCGCCGCCTCTTCGAGGTGTCGGTCAAAGCCGATGATCCGTGCCCGCACCGTCGCCACCGCGTAGGAGATGTTGAAGAGGACGTGAGCGACGAGGATGGTGAGAAAACCGGTGCCCACGCGGAGCGCGACGAACAAGGCCAGCAGAGACGATCCCATCACCACCTCGGGAGTAGCCATCGGCATGAAGAGCGAGACGTTCGTGGCGGCCCGGCCCCGGAATCGGTAGCGGACCAAAGCGAGAGCGACCAGGGTTCCCAGCACAGTCGCCACGAACGACGACAGAAACGCGATCGCCAGGCTGGTGGCGAGGGCTCTGGGGATGGCCGGGAACCTGAAGAGGGCCAGCCAGTGTTCGGTGGTGAAGCCCTGCCAACGGACATTGAACCGGCCCCTAAGGTCATTGAACGAGAAGACGATCACGAGGATCACCGGGAGAAAAAGGTAGAGAAGGCCGCCACCGAGGTAGGCGGGCAGCACCCATCGAAACCGGGATCGTCTCATGTCACCAGCTCCTCCGTGCCGAACGAGCGGATGTACAGGACCACGAATACGACTACCACCGCCATCAGGCCCACGGACAGAGAGGCCGCGGCTGGATAGTCGATCACGTTAAGGAATTTGCTTTCGATGACGTTGCCGACCATGGCCGATTGCGGGCTCCCGAGCAGCTCGACTTCCACGTAATCTCCGGCCGCCGGGATGAAGGTCAACAATGTCCCCGAGATCACTCCGGGGAGGGAGAGCGGCCACGTAACCCGCAAGAAGGACACGCTCGGCGTCCCGTAGAGGTCGGCCGCAGCCTCCAGCATCGAACGATCGAGCTTTTCCAGGGCGACATAGATCGGGAGGACCATGAAGGGAAGAAGGTTGTACGTGAGACCGGCCACGACGGCCACCGGGGTGGCTAGAAGCCGGCCTTGCGGCGACAGGATCCCCACAGATTGGAGCGTCGTCACCACGACGTTTTCGTCGGCCAGGATGATCCGCCACGCGAGGGTGCGAAGCAGGAAGGGCACCAGGAACGGCATCAGCACCAATACCAGGAACAGGTTTTTGAACCGGCCGGTGCGAAACGCAATCGCATAGGCGAGCGGGTAGCCGATGAGAAGGGCGAGCGCGGTGGCGATGCCGGCGAAGAGCATTGACCGCAAGAAGTGGGCCCGGTAAGTGGTGAATAGGGCGGCGTAGTTCTCCCAGGCCCACGTCAGTTCGAAGCCCCTCTCGAGCGATCCTTCCTGAAGCGAGGTAATGACGAGCTGCGAAAGAGGGATGAAGAAGAACAGCGCGATCCAAAGCATCCCCGGCAGTAGGAGCAGATAGGGAGCGCGGCGGGGGCGGCGGATCGCCGCCGTCGAGGTGGGGTTGGGAGCGGCGACGGCGTCGGTGACCATCAAGCGACGACGAAGCCGTGCTCCGGATACCAGCCCACCGTCACTTCGTCGTTGCGGTGGAAGCGGCGGTCGCCGAGGTTCTGGACGACGACGACGAGCTCACCCACCGCGTCGGTGGCGATCAGGTACTGGGTCGTCACGCCTGTGAAGGAGACATCGGTCACCACCCCCGGCAAGACGTTGGGGGGGTGGGCCGGGACTTGCGGCTCGCTCAGGTGGAGCTTCTCCGGCCGCACGCCGATCAGGACCAGGCTCGCTCCGGACTGGAGGCGCTCGGGTTGGATCCAGATGGGGGTGCCACCATCGACGGCCAACTCACCTCGCCCGGAGCTCACGACCCGGGCCTGCATCAGGTTGGAGGCGCCGAGGAAGCTGGCCACAAATCCAGTCCGCGGATCTTCGTAGATCTCGGTCGGCTCGCCCATCCGCTCGATCCGGCCCTGGTTCATGACCGCGATGGTGTCGGCCATGGTCATGGCCTCCTCTTGGTCGTGGGTCACGTGGATGAACGTGATCCCGACGTCCTGCTGGATCCGCTTCAACTCGATCTGCATCTCTTTGCGCAGCTTGAGGTCGAGGGCGCCAAGAGGCTCATCCAAAAGAAGGACCCGGGGGTGGTTGACCAGGGCCCTCGCCAGGGCTACTCGCTGTTGTTGGCCGCCCGAGAGCTGGCGAGGTTTCTGGTTGCCTCGAGCTCCCAGCTGCACCAGGTCGAGGATGGCCTCCACCTTCCGCCGTACCTCGGCCTCCTCCACGCGCCGCCGCCGGAGCCCGAACGCGACGTTTTCGAAGATGGAAAGGTGGGGGAACAACGCATAGCTCTGGAAAACCGTGTTCACGGGCCTCTTGAAGGGTTTGGTGTTCGTCACGTCCTCGCCGTGGAGGTGGATCGAGCCTTCGCTCGGCTCCTCAAAGCCACCGATCATCCGCAGGGTCGTGGTCTTACCGCACCCGGATGGTCCGAGCAAGGCGAAGAAGCGATTTTCGCCCACAGCGAGGTTGAGATCCTTCACCGCGGTGAAGTCGCCAAACCGCTTGGTCACTCCTTTGAGCTCGACGGCGGGAGGTTCGGCGTGCGTCACAGTCCCGCGGCGGTGGCAAATGCGTTCGCCACCGTGAGTTCCTCCTCCTCGTCGGTAAACGACTTCAACCCAAAGGCCTTGGTGAGCACTGACTCGTCGGGGAAGATGAGCGGCTCGTCGGCCAGGGCGGGATCGATGGCCGCGATCGCCTCTCGGGCCCCCTCCACGGGGGTCATGTAGAGGATATAGGCGGCCAACTCCGCCGCGATCTCCGGCCGGTAATAGAAGTCCATCCAGGCCTCGGCGTTGGCTTTGTTGGCCGCTCCCTTGGGGATCAGCATATTGTCGGTGCCGATCCGGACTCCTTCCTCCGGGAAGGCGAACCGAATGTTGGGAGCATCGGCCTGGCTGACCACGACGTCACCCGAGTACGCAAGTGAAATGGCCAGGTCGCCGGAGAGGAGTGCGTCGATGTAGTCGTTCCCGTAGACGTCCCGAATCTGGCCAGAGTCGATCGCTTCTTTCACCTGTCCGGCCGCATTGACGTAATCGTCCACGCTGGCGGTCTCGGGATTCTTGCCCTCCATGAGGAGGAAAATCGTGAGAGTGTCGTCGTAGCCCTCGAGCAGGCCAACCTTGCCCGCAAAGGCCGGATCGAGGAGATCCCGCAGGGACGTGATCTCCCGACCCGTCTGGTCGATGTCGTAACCGATCCCTGTGAAGAACGACTGCCAAGGCAGAGTGAAATCGCGGTTGGGATCGAACGGCTTGTTCTGCAGCCCGGTCACCAGGTTGGCGGCGTTCGGGATGTTGGACTTGTCGAGCTCCTCAACGTAACCGAGTCGAATCATGCGAGCCGCATAGTGATCGGTGAGCATGGCGACATCGATGCCGATCGGCTGTCCGGCCGCCAACTGGGATTGATACTTGCCGAACCAATCCTCATTGGAATTGACGCCCTCGGTGTAGGTCACGGCGATTCCAGTCTCGGCGGTAAAGGCATCGATGGTTGGGTGGACCCCGCAGTCCTCGCTCCCATCGTCGTTGATCAAGCAGTCGATGTAGAGGATCCAGTTGTCAACAAACAGGCTGTTGCTTCCACCACCCTCATCCCCACCGCAGGCGGCGAGCAGGGCGGGTCCGCCCAGCATCAGGACCCCGCCAGCGCCCACGCGGCGCAGAAACTCCCGCCGATCGATCTGGTTTCGGGCCAGCATGGACTGAATGACGTCGCGGCTTCCGAGGCGCCTGGCTCTACGGATTCGGTTCATTTGTCTCCTCCTCTGGCCCGATGGACGGACCGCGGATAATAAGGACGATCAGCCTGCCTTGTAGTCGGGGTTCTCCCAGACGATCAGGGCCGAATCCCCTCCGGTGGTTTCATCTCTGATGTAGTCGTGCAGGATGGTGACGATCCGGAATCCGTTCTCGATCTGGAAGCTGAGGGTGGGGTCGTACAACTCGCTGGCCGCCACCCGGGCTATGTACTCGGCCGTGGTCAGGTGGCCGCGGTGTGCCTCGTAGCCGGGCATGTGACCTCCGGCGATGATCCCCCGCTTGTTGTAACGCCGGACCAGGTCTTTCCTGACCTCGTAAAGCATTCGTCCGATCCCCCGCCGCCGGTAGTCGGGATGAACCACCATGTCGGTGCCGTAGTACCAGTGCCCCTCGGGGGAATGGTTGCCGCACTGATGCTCCCCGGCTATCTCAGCGATCGTGTGCTGAGGATGGACGAAGTCGAAGTCGAGGAAGATGCCCGCCCCCTGTCCGACCACGCGCTCGCCATCGAGCACCACGAAGAAGCCCTCGGGAAAAGTCTCGGCGTAAACCTCGATGTCGTTTTCGCTGAGCAGGTCCTCGGGGTGGGCGTGGGGAAAGGCGGCCAACTCCAACGCAGCGCACTGAGCGGCCAGATCGGCGGTCAGGTTGACGACTCGAAGCTCGCTCATCACCTGCTCGGCCGCCGGTACGCCGCTCACATCGAGAACAACTCGAACTCGTTGTCGGCCGGGATCCCCCAGCAGGCCCACAGCTGGCGGGT
>DATHSX010000321.1:0-1744 GCA_035463935.1 Acidimicrobiia bacterium
CCGACTCCCACCGCCCCCGGGGCTTCCCACGGTGACAACGTGAGGTCCGGGTTGAGATAAAGCCGGGTCCACTGCGTGTCGGGCAGCGGCCAGGAGTCGGCGGCACGAGGCTGGAAATGATCCAGGTGGCGGATCTGGGCCAGCACCGGGGGGCGGCGCTCCCACCCGTTGTCTTCGCCCTTGAGGAAATGATCGAAAAACTGCAGCTGCAGGTTTCGGCCGTAATCGGTGTAGAAGAGCGACCAGTGCTCGAGACCGTGCAACTCGAGCCATTTCTTATCCGAAGCCGATTCGGTGAAACCCTCCACGTTGCCCCGCAGATGCAACCCATGGCCTCCCCAGTTGCCTGCGGTGAGGAGCGGCGTCTCGATTCGAGAGAAGTCGGCCGACCGCTCCCGGTGGTAATCGTCGTCGAAGGCATGAGCGGCGATCTGAGCGGCGAAATCGGTGCGGTTGGTGGCCAGTTCGTCCTCGGAAAGATCGACATCCCCGCAGGCGTTGACCCCGGTCAGGGGATGGCGCGGACCTCGGGAACCCAGACCGTGCTGGACCGTCTTGACCTGCATGTCGTACCAGTTGGGAAAGAATGTGCAAAGAATCCCGCCGTGGTGGGTCATGTCCCGGTAGAAGTCCGCGGCTCCCTCCCAGACACAGATCGCTGCCAGGGGGGCGGGCTGGCGGGAAGCAACCAGCCACTGGTTGATCCCGTAATAGGAGATGCCGTTGAGCCCGACTTTCCCGCTCGACCACGGTTGAGCCGCGGCCCAGTAGATGCACGACACCAGGTCGGTCGTTTCTCTTGCCGAAAAGGGGTCGATGACTCCGGGTGATCGACCGGCCCCTCTCGAATCAACCCGCACGCAGGCATAGCCTGCAGGGACCCACTTCTCGGGGTCTACGACCTCCCAGTTCTGGTACTGATTGCTGGACCCGGTGGCGACGTCGGGGTGGTTGCGAACCATCCGCTGCCATTGGTCGGGGTATCCCTCCTGAAAGGCGAGACCCTTGGCGTACGGGCCATAGCTGAGTATCACCGGATGGCGCTCTGGCCCGCGAGGACGGAAGACATCGGCGCGGAGGATCAAGCCGTCGTCCATCTCGATGGTGACGTCCCAGTCGATCACCATGGCGGGCTCGCCGCCGAGGCTCTCACCAGGTGACGGCATGGACCAGCCCGTTGTCACCGTCGACGGCGGCGGCCGTCGACTCCGTCCAGGCCCCGGAAGACCCAACTCCGCAAACCGCCGGTACCCTGAGTGACCTGGCCGCCTCGAACAGGTGCGCCCCCGGCCCCCCGGCGGTCGTCACCAACCCGGCGGCATCCCACAAAAGGGGAGCCAAGTTCGAGATGGGCTGCGGCGCCACTATGACATCGCGGGGAGCGAAGGCGACCACCTGATCGGGGTGCGAAATGAAACAGATGCGCCCGGTGCCCAGGCCAGGCGAGGCCGGCACCCCCCGGTGCTCGTTTCCCAGGCCTTGAGCCACCATGGATTGGAACGGCTCCCACCGATCGGGCCCCACCCGATGCTGGGAACGAGGGGCCCCACCGGTGAGGAGGGACCGAAGCTCGGCAAGGGTCAGACGCCAGAAAGCTACCGGGCGGCCGGACTCGGCGAGCTGTTCCACTCCGCAGCGGACGGCTGCCACAAGCGACATGAGTTCTCGGGCTTGGCGCGGGTCGGGGGGAGCCAGCCCTTCCAGATGGGCGAGCGCCCGGGCGGGGTGAATCCCCCGGACCTGG
>DATHSX010000322.1:0-2300 GCA_035463935.1 Acidimicrobiia bacterium
CGGGGCGGCGCCCCGGACCATATTGACCGACCCACACACCGGGCAGGAGAACCGACCCGGGCCGGGTACATCAAACTGGGTGCGGCAGGCGCCGCAACGAACCATCACTCTGTCACACCTCCTATCTCGCCGCCGATCGCCCCGATCGACTGCAAGTAGCCGACCTCGACCAACAGCACCGCACTGACGTCCGCCGCAGAGTATGTCAGCCCGTGCCGGCTAGCTATCTCGCCGGTGATGAACTCGACGGCCGGCGGATAGTCACCGGCAACGGTCACGACCGAATGGCGCCGATCGGGTTGAGCCAGACCTTGCAGGTAGTAGACCTCCCATTCGATGATTCGACGGATCCCGGCCGGCCCCAGGCGGGCAAGAACCTCGTCGGGCAGGTGAGCCTCCACGTATTCAACCGCATCGACGATGCCGTAGGTGACCTCGTTCGGCAGGTCGCGCCGGGAGTGCTGCCAGACGACCAGGGCCGCGATGATGAGCAGGACCGCAAAGAGCGAAACCGCCAGGGCCATCAGAGTCCAAGGCGATCGGCCAGGCGGGCCCGGTGGTAAGCAGGATCCCCAAATAGGAACTCGGAGCTCTTGGCCCTCTTGAAGTAGAGGTGGGCGTCGTGCTCCCAGGTGAAGCCGATCCCGCCATGGATCTGGATGTTCTCCGCGGCGCAAAAGAAGTAGGCCTCGGAGCAGAAAGATTTCGCCAGGGGGGAGACGATCGGAAGCTCCTCGTTGTCTTCCGCAGCTGCCCAGGCGGCGTAGTAGGCGGCCGACTTGGCCGATTCGACCTGGACGAGCATGTCGGCACACTTGTGCTTGATGGCCTGGAAGGATCCGATGGGCCGACCGAATTGATGGCGGGTCTTGGCATATTCAACCGACATGTCGAGGCATTTCTGGGCACCCCCCACCTGTTCGGCGGCCAGGGCCACTACGGCCTTCTCCAGCACCCGCTCCGTCACCTGCCACCCGGTGCCGTCGGCTCCGACCAGGGCGTCTTCGGGAACCGACACGTCGGTCAGAGTGACCTCCGCCTGCTTTCGGGTGGTGTCCATGGTGTCCAAACGCCGGCGGGCCACCCCGTTGAGGGCCGGATCGACCAGGAAAAGGCTGATCCCCGCCCGAGTGCGGGCCGCGACCACCATGAGATCGGCGACATGCCCGTCAAGCACAAAGCTCTTGATGCCGTTGAGCGTCCAGCCGGACGCAGACGGCACCGCGGTGGCTTCGACCCCCGCTTCGTCCCACCGCCCATTCGGTTCGGTCACGGCGAGGGTGACGACCGCTTCGCCGGCGGCGATCCGGCCCAGCAGTTCGTGCTTCTGTTTTTCCGAACCCGCCTCGAGCAGGGTTCCCGCCCCCAGGGCCACCGTGGAGTAGAACGGCGCGGGAAGCAGGGCCCGGCCCATCTCCTCGAACAGGATCGTCAGTTCGAGGTGGCCGAAGCCCGCCCCGCCGTATTCCTCCGGTATGCCCATCCCCTGCCAGCCCATCTGGGCCATCTCCTGCCACATGGCCGGGTCGTAACCGGTTTCGGTCTCCATGAGATGTCGGACGACCGCCGAAGGGGATCTCTCTGAGAGCCACTTCCGGGCGAGGCGGCGGAGTTCCTCCTGCTCATCGCTGAAGGCGAAGTTCATAGGGAAAGACGGTAGACGGAAGCCAAGAGTGAGAAGTCAGATCCTGCGATCAGAACGCGCCATCGGGCATCGCCATCAGGGCGCCGTCCTCGGCTTCGGCGGCCGTTCTCCGGGCGGCGACTTTGGGAGCCACGTGCCGGACGAAGAAACGGGCCGACGCCACCTTTCCCGCCAGGAAGTCGTCCCGGTCCGCTCCGGGAAGGGCGATCTCGGCGTGGCGAAGAAGCTGCCAGGCGACCACCACCTCGGCCATGGATTCCAGCAGCTCGTTGAGGTGGAGGGCCGCCTTGTAGATCTCACCCGGATTCTCCCGGCAGGCGAACAGGTGGTTCACCCCCACGCCCAGATGACCCTGAGCGTCATCGAGCACCCGGCCCAACAATTCTCGTTCGACGGTGAGCCCGTCATCGGGGCCGGAGGCCTTGACGAAGTCCGCGATCTCGGAGGCGAGGCCGGCCACGGTCTGGCCCTGGTCACGGACGATCTTGCGGAAGAACAGGTCCATAGCCTGGATGCCGGTGGTGCCCTCATAGATGCTGTCGATCTTGGCGTCGCGCAGGTACTGCTCCATCGGGTAGTCCTCGGTGTATCCCGACCCGCCCAGCACCTGCAGCGAGGTGGCAAGCAGCTCGAAGGCCTTCTCGGACGAGTAGCC
>DATHSX010000323.1:0-1770 GCA_035463935.1 Acidimicrobiia bacterium
TTCGAGGGGATCTTTCGCCACCACATGATCGTCAAGGGGCGCAACCGCGACACCGCCTGGTTCGCTGTGACTGATGAGAAATGGCCCGCCGTCAGGGCAAAGCTCGAGGCAAGCTTGCCCGGTAACGAAAAGGCCGCGCCGTAGCGCGGCCTTTTCGAACCAGTCCAGCCTGGACTTAGAAGTCCATGTCGGGAGCACCGCCGCCGCCATGGCCATGGGCCGCAGCAGCCTTGTCTTCCTTGCGCTCGGCAATGAGCGCCTCGGTGGTGAGCAACAGGGCAGCGATCGAGGCGGCGTTCTGCAGGGTCGACCGGGTGACCTTGGCCGGGTCGATCACACCGGCCTTGAGCAGATCCTCGTACTGGAGGGTCTGGGCATTGAAGCCCATCGCGCCAGCCTCGGATCGCACCCGCTCGACGACGACTCCGCCTTCGGCCCCAGCATTGACCGCTATCTGACGAAGCGGCTCCTCCAGTGCCCGGCGAACGATCTGCCGACCGGTCTTCTCGTCGTCGGTCCCACCTCGCACCTTGTCGATCGCGGTCTGGGCCCGGAGGAGAGCCACCCCACCACCGGGGACGATGCCTTCTTCCACCGCGGCACGGGTGGCGGAAACGGCGTCCTCGATGCGGTGCTTCTTCTCCTTCAATTCCACCTCGGTGGCGGCACCGACCTTGACGACCACGACACCGCCGGAGAGCTTGGCGAGCCGCTCTTGCAGCTTCTCACGATCCCAATCCGAGTCGGTGTTCTCGATCTCTCTTTCGATCTGCTTGATCCGGCCCTTGACGTCGCTCTCGGAGCCGGCTCCATCGACGATGGTCGTGTTGTCCTTGGAGATGACCACCTTCCGGGCACTGCCCAGCATGTCGACGGTCACGTTCTCCAGCTTGAGCCCGACCTCCTCTGAGATCACGGTGCCGCCGGTCAGGATGGCGATGTCCTGGAGCATGGCCTTGCGACGCTCGCCGAAGCCCGGGGCTTTGACCGCAGCCGATGAGAACGTACCGCGGATCTTGTTCACGACCAGGGTGGCGAGAGCCTCGCCCTCGACATCCTCGGCGATCACCACGACGCTGCGACCGGCCTGCATCACGCGCTCTAGCACCGGAAGCAGATCGTTTACCGAGCTGATCTTCTGGTTGGCGATCAGGATGTAGGGGTTCTCCAGCACGGCTTCCTGGCGATCGGGATCGGTGATGAAGTAAGGGGTGATGACGCCCTTGTCGAACTGCATGCCCTCGGTGAACTCGAGCTCGAGACCGAAGGTCTGGCCTTCCTCGACGGTGATGACGCCGTCCTTGCCGACCTTGTCGAACGCCTCGGCGATGGTCTTGCCGATGGTGACATCGTTGTTGGCCGAAATCGATGCGACGGCGGCCACCGACTTGGCCTCGATCGGAGTCGAGAGATCGCCGATGGCCTTGACCACGGCCTCCACGGCCTGCTCGATGCCCCGCTTCAGGTCCATCGGATTGGCGCCCGCGGCGACGTTGCGCAGTCCTTCTTTCACCATGGCCTGAGCTAGCACCGTGGCGGTGGTGGTGCCATCTCCGGCGACATCGTTGGTCTTGGTAGCGACCTCCTTGGCGAGCTGGGCACCCATGTTCTCCCACGGGTCGTCGAGCTCGATCTCCTTGGCGATGGTGACGCCATCGTTGGTGATGGTGGGGGCGCCCCACTTCTTCTCCAACACGACGTTGCGGCCCTTGGGGCCCAGGGTCACCTTGACGGCGTCGGCCAGCCGGTTGACGCCGCGAAGGATCGACT
>DATHSX010000324.1:0-1895 GCA_035463935.1 Acidimicrobiia bacterium
CACTCGATCTCGGGGCCCTGCCGGTCATCGAGGGAGACCTGGTGGCGGTGGCGGTGGCCACTTACGACCCTCCCACTGCTGCGCTCGACGAGCACGGGCAAGGCGAGCCCTATGCGGTCTTCGGCTTCGGCGCCCAGCTCACCGAATTGGAAGTCGACCTCGAAGTGGGAACAGTTCATCTGCTCAGGATTACCGCCGCCCATGACGTCGGGCGGGCGGTGAATCCCGGGCTCCTGGAGGGCCAGATCGAAGGTGGCATTGCCCAGGGGATTGGCCTGGCGCTGATGGAGGAGTACCTCCCCGGCCGCACCGACAACCTGCATGACTACCTGATTCCCACCATCGGTGACGTGCCCGAGGTGGTGAGCATCCTGGTCGAATCCAATGACCCCCGGGGGCCTTACGGTGCCAAGGGGATCGGTGAGCACTCCCTGATCCCCACCGCCCCTTCGATCCTGAACGCGTTGCGGGACGCCATCGGGGTAGGTATCCGCAACTTGCCCGCCACCCCTGACCGGGTCCTCGCGGCGATCCGGTCAGCGCAACGGTTCGACGATATGGCGGGTGATCAGCTCTAGCTGGGCGGGGTCGGAGACCAAGGGAGTCAGGATCAGGTATTGGAGCCCGGCCTCGTGTAAGGAACGGATGGTGGCGAGCATGTCGTCGATGGTGCCGGTCAGATAGGAGGCCCGCAGGTCTGCTTCGGTGCGATGGGCACCCATGATCTCGAGGAAATGCGGCATCTGCTCCTTGAGGGCCTTCTCCCGATTTGCTTCCTCGGTGACATGGAGGAACTGGGTGGCGCCAAAGGTCAGGGTGGCCGGGTCACGGCCGTGGGCGGTGAGGTGCTCCTGGACGACCTGCCAATCGTTGGCCACATCGCCCGGGTCGCTGCCGCTCGAACGAGCCATCCATCCGTCCGCTTGCAGAATCCGATCAAGGACTCCCGCAGCGATGAAGGGTTTGTCCGGGGTGTCGGGGGCGTGGGTCAGGGTGCCGCCGGCGATCCAAACCGGCGGGGGATCCGGTACTCGCGGATAGATGGTCAGCTCGTTCGTCTGCCAGTAGCGGCCCGAGAACGTGACGGCTTCTTCGGTCAGGAGCAGACGGATGAGCTCGAGCGCCTCGTCGGTGCGGGATCCCCGCTGCTTGAGCGGCACCCCCACTGCGGCGAACTCGTCGGGATCCCACCCCACTGCCACCCCGAAGCGAAAGCGCCCCGCCGAGACCTGGTGAAGCGACGCGATCTCTTTGGCGAGGCTGACGGGATGGCGGAGGGGTAGGACCAAAGCCGCAGTGCCCAGGCCAACCCGGTTGGTTACTGCCGCGGCGGCGGACAGGGTGACGAGCGAGTCGAGCCATGACACTCCGTAGACGCCCTTCGAGACGAGCAGGTGGTCGATGACCCAGATGTCTTCGTAAGGAAGAGCATCTATCCGCCGGCAATAGTCGAGCAAGGCCCGGGAGTCCTGATAGGTGAGGCCGGGTGGCGCGTACGACGGAATGCGCAGCCCGAAACGCAATCGGTTGGTGTCGGAGCCATTGCCCACGACTCGGGAGAGTACTTCTTCGTATGAGCGTCCAACTGGGGTCGGGCCGGGGGTCCCTGGGCCTTCTTTCACCGATGCCCTTCCGATAACAAGTTTGTTATAATGCCAGGATGGATTTTGGGCGCACGATTCGCTATTGCCGACGGCGAGCCGGGCTCACCCAGCGTCAACTGGCAGCCCGAGCCGGACTCGTTCAGCCGGCCATCGCCAGGATCGAGTCGGGACGGGTGATTCCCCGAGCGGACACGCTGTTCGGTTTGCTCGCGGCCTGCGACTTTGGCCTGGAACTGCGAGCAGCTACCGGCCTCGATCGATGCTCCATCAAGGAACTGCTCAAACTCAGCC
>DATHSX010000325.1:0-4288 GCA_035463935.1 Acidimicrobiia bacterium
GAAGGCGTGCTCACCGGCGAAGGCGTGCTCACCGGCGAAGGCGTGCTCACCGGCGAAGGCGTGCCCACCGGCGACACGGCTGAGGCGGGGCTAGGGGTCGACGCCACCGACTGGGCCGAGACCGTGGTGCTCGTGGTCGAAGAACTCTGCGCTGAGGCCCCGATCTGGGAAACCTCATTGAGGGTCAAGGAAGGTCCGGCAAGCGCAGCGCCCGTACCCCCCACCACTGCGGCCAGGGTGACCGCTCCTGAAACTACTTTCCATTTCCTGGAAACAACCATTGAGCCACTCCTCTCTGGATGTCTCCCAGCCTACGCGGAGAGGATTATTACATCTCCGGGCGGAGCCTCAAGGGGTCTATCAGCCCACTGCGCCGGCTGCGGCCATGTTGAGTTCGATCAGGCGGTTCATCTCCACCGCATACTCCATGGGCAGCTCCCGCACGATCGGTTCGATGAACCCGGCCACGATCATCGAGGTGGCCTGCTCCTCGGTGAGGCCCCGGCTCATCAGGTAGAAGAGTTGCTCGTCGCCGACCTTGGAAACGGTCGCCTCGTGGCCGATCTGGGCGTCGTTCTCTTCGATCTCCATATAGGGGTAGGTATCGGAGCGGGACTTCTCGTCGAGGATGAGAGCGTCGCAACGGACGAAGCTCTTGGCGTTCTCGGCTCCCGGCTCCACCCGGACCAGCCCGCGATAGCCTGCCCGGCCTCCATCCTTCGAGATCGATTTGGAGATGATGGTGGAAGTGGTGTTCGGAGCGGCGTGGACCATCTTGGCCCCGGCGTCTTGGTGTTGACCCTGGCCGGCGAAGGCGATGGACAGCACCTCGCCGTGGGCTCCAGGCTCCATCAGCCAGACCGCTGGATACTTCATCGTGAGCTTGGACCCCAGGTTTCCGTCCACCCATTCCATAGTGGCGTCGGCATAGGCGGCGGCTCGCTTGGTGACCAAGTTGTAGACATTGTTGGACCAGTTCTGAATGGTGGTATAGCGGCACCGTCCACCCGGCTTGACCACGATCTCCACGACGGCCGAGTGGAGCGAGTCCGTCGAGTAGATGGGCGCGCTGCACCCTTCCACGTAATGAGCGAAGCCACCCTCGTCGACGATGATGAGGGTCCGCTCGAACTGGCCCATGTTCTCGGCGTTGATTCGGAAATAGGCCTGCAGCGGCTGATCGAGGTGAACCCCGGGCGGCACGTAGATAAACGACCCTCCTGACCAAACGGCCGAGTTCAGGGCCGCGAACTTGTTGTCGTTGGGGGGGATGATCGTACCGAAGTACTCCTTGACCAGGTCGGGGTACTGACGAAGCGCGGTATCCATGTCGCAGAACAGGACCCCCAGCCTCTCCAGGTCCTCACGGTTGCGGTGGTAGACGACCTCGGAGTTGTGGACGACTACGCCCTCGGCAACAAAGTTGTGGGGGCCGTCCACCTCGATGTCGAAAACCGGGGACACATCGGCGGGAGTCACCGACAGCACCGGGGCGAAGCCGACCCGGCTCTCCTCGCCACTGATTCCGGTGAACTCGGCAAGTTCGGAGATATCGCCAGCGAGGGGCCCGCTCAGCCCCACCTGGCGGGATCCATCGAGCAGGCCGCGCAAGAACGCCGCCCGCTCGCTCACCGGCAAGCCGAACACCCAGGCCGGCACCCGGCGGACATGAGGGTCACCGATCAGGCCGTTGCGCTGGAACCAGCGGATCAGCGGCTTGTGATCGACCTTGACCACTCCCCCGCCGGTGGCGGCGGCCACGGCGAAGAGCGAGCCGATGGTTCCCTGGAGGATCGCGGCGGTGTCGCCGTCGGCCGTCATGGCCAGTTCGGAGCCATCTCCGTCCAGGCTGCCGCCGCCGATGGTGTAGCCGAACAGCCACGCCAGCTTCGGGGAGGTGGCCTCGGGGAAATGGTCCGGGGTGCCCTTGGGGCGCTCTGGCTGGTAGGAGGTCCCGGCGTCGGGCAGCGCCTCGGCCACCGCCACCTGATCGCCTTCGTGCAGGTCGGCGACGTTCACCCAACCGTTGCTGGTGAGGATGGGGTGGTTATCAGTGGCGTAGATGACCCGGCCGCCATCAATCTCGACCCGGAAGGTCTGGCGGATGTCGGTCTGCGCCACCGACTTCACCCCATGGATCTCGAGCTGGCGGGTCCGCTCGTTGAGCGAGAACACCCGATCGCCGGCCTGCATCTCTTTGATGGCAACCATGCCCCGGTCGACGGTGTAGACCCGGACGTCGCCGCGCAGGCACTCGTATTGGGCGGTGACCCCGGCCAGGTACTTGCGCTCAGCCTCCGGTATGCCCAGCTTCCGATAGGTCTCCTTGATCGACTCGGGCACCATGTCCCAGTCCTTGGACTGACCACCGGAGGGCTTGATGTAGTAATAGATATCGTCGAAGTCGATGTCGTTGAGGGCGCCGCCGCCACCCCACTGGGGGATCGGCTTGCGAAGAAAGCGCTGATAGGCCTTGAGCCGGAAATCGAGCATCCACTTGGGCTCGCCCTTCATGTCCGACATCTGGCGAATGATGGATTCGTTCAGGCCCTTTTCGGGTTTGAACTCGTTGTCCTCGACGTCATGCCAGCCGAGTTTGTACGAACCGAGATCAATGTCGACAGTCGCCATATCACAACCCCATTTGCACTATGGCCGTAGTATAAATCCCCTGGGGCCTAAAGGGCCAGAGCGGTACAAAACCCGGTGGGCAATAGTCAGATCAGACTCGGGTGGGGGACTCTGCCGACTCGATTCTTACTGCCGATTGCGGCCCGCCAGGCCCGCTCGGCTTCCCGGCTCGCAGGACCCAGAACCGCTCCGCCTGGCGGTCCCAGTCCTCCAAGATCGACCTGGCCACCGGGCTGGAGGTAGCCTCCGCATAGGTCGCGACCATCCGGTGCAGTTCGATCCGCTCTAGATCGAGCAGCCTGCGGTTTGCCGGGGAGGTGTCGGCCAGATAGCGATTGAGCACCGCGTTCGGGTCCCAGACATAGGCCGCCCCCCCGGTCATGCCGGCGGCGAAGTTTCGGCCCACCGGGCCGAGAACGACAACGGTTCCCCCGGTCATGTACTCACAGCCATGGTCCGAGCAGCCTTCGACCACCGCCAAGGCCCCGGAGTTCCGGACCGCGAACCGCTGTCCGACCGCTCCCGCCAGATAGGCGGTGCCGCCGGTGGCCCCGTATAGGACCGCGTTGCCGGCGGCGTGAGGAGCGTGGCGATTGGGCCGGCGCGGTTTTACGACGATCATCCCGCCGCCCATGCCCTTGCCGACGTAGTCGTTGGCGGTGCCGGATAGGCGTAGCTCGATTCCATCGACCAGGAAGGCTCCGAAGCTCTGGCCCGCCCAACCGGATAGATGGACCTTCACCGTCCCCGGAGCGAGCTGCTCCCCCCGGCGGCGCCGGACCACTTCCCCCGAGAGCCTGGCCCCGATCGTCCGATCACCGTTGGAGATCGGAAAGGCCAGTTCGATTGGCTCTCCCGAATCGACCGCCAAGACCGCCTCTTCCACCAAGCGCTCGTTGAGACGAGAAGGCGTGGACTTCTTGTAGCCCTGGTGGCGCCAGCGGCCCTCGGCCCGGACCAGGAGCTTGCTCAGACCCCCGGCGAGGGGGTGGGAGGTCGGTTGGAGCAAGTCGGCTCGTCCGATGATCTCGGCCAGGCTGCGTACCCCGAGCGAGGCCAGGTGGCCTCGGATCTCTTCGGCCAGGAGGCGGAACAGGACCATGACGTGGTCGGCGGCCCCCGTGAACTTGGCCCGCAGGTCCTCCCGTTGGGTGGCGATCCCCACCGGGCAGGTGTTGAGATGACACTGGCGCACCATCTTGCAGCCCATGGCCAGCAGCGGCAGGGTGCCGAAACCGAACCGCTCCGCACCCAGGAGGGCGGCGACCACCACGTCTCGGCCGGTGCGGAGGCCCCCGTCGGTCTCCAACACCACCTGGGAGCGCAAACCGTTGGCTACCAGGACTTGATGGGCCTCGGCCAGGCCCAGCTCCCAGGGGGCACCGGCGTGTTTGACCGACTCGAGCGGAGAGGCCCCGGTCCCTCCCTCCATGCCGGAGATGAGGATGGCATCGGCCTGGGCCTTGGCGACGCCGACGGCCACCGTTCCCACGCCGGGCTCGGAGACCAGCTTGACCGACACCCGGGCCGAGGGGCTGAACGACTTGAGGTCGAAGATGAGTTGGGCCAGATCTTCGATCGAGTAGATGTCGTGATGCGGCGGGGGTGAGATCAGCGTCACTCCGGGCTCGGTATGGCGGAGCCGGGCGATCTCCTC
>DATHSX010000326.1:0-1827 GCA_035463935.1 Acidimicrobiia bacterium
GCTCCTCGTGATTACGAGCGGGTTGATCTCGACCAGGTCGGTGTCCAGTTCGGTGGCGACTTGGGCCAGAGTGGCGACAAACCCGGCGAATTTGGCGTGCTCATCCCCGCTCAAGTCCAGGCCCCAACCCAGCTGGTTGGCCTGAAAGGCGCCAAGACCGACGCCAGGATCGACGACTGCGCGCAGGATCTTGTGGGGCGTCTCTTCGGCGACCTTTTCGATCTCCATGCCGCCTTCCGTCGAGGCCATCACGAGGTTGGCGGATCGGGCGCGGTCGAGCAGCACGGCCAGATACAACTCACGGGCTATGTCAACGCCCTGTTCGAGGTAGAGCCGATTCACCTGCTTGCCCGCAGGGCCGGTCTGCACCGTGACCAGGGTGGACCCCAGCATCTTGGCGGCGAGGTCGGCCACGACCTTCTCCGCCTCCTCCACTCCCCCCTTGACCCCGGCGGTGATGACGTTGACCCCCCGTACCCCCGGATGCTCCCGGAAGGTCCCCTTGCCGCGTCCACCGGCGTGGATCTGGGACTTGAGGACCACCACGGGGTTGCCCGACTGCTCGATCAGCGGCCGCACGGCGCCTACCGCTTCTTCGACCGATGTGGCCAGCCTGCCCAAGGGCACGGGGATGCCCCGCGCCGCCATGAGTTGTTTGGCCTGGTACTCGTGGATCTTCATGAGTAGGCAGTAGGCAGCAGCCAGGCGGCGGGGGCAGCAACCGTCATCGGGGGTCGGGGACGTTAGCGGCGACCCAGTTGGCTATCTCCGTGAGCGACGTGCCGGGACCGAACACTGCCGCCAGTCCCGCCCGGCGGAGGGTGTCGGCGTCGGCCTCCGGGATGATCCCTCCTCCGAATACGACCACATCGGTGGCCCCGGCTTTGCGGAGCAAGTCGACCACCTTGGGGAACAGCGTCAGATGAGCCCCCGATAGAGACGACAGACCGACGGCGGCGACGTCCTCATCGACGGCCGTGGCCGCGATTTGCTCGGGGGTCTGATGAAGTCCCGAGTAGATAACCTCGTTGCCCGCGTCCCGCAAAGCCCGGGCGATGACCTTGGCCCCGCGGTCGTGCCCGTCGAGGCCTGGCTTGGCGATAAGAATCCGACGGGGCACGGGCGCGGAGGTTAACGGCCCGAACCTCAATGCCCACCGCCCGCTAACTTGTTCGACGGATACGCAAAGGAGTCGAAAAGAAATGCCCATGTCCTCCCGTCTCCACGGCCTGGCGGCGGCCGGCCAGAGCATCTGGTCGGATCAGATCAGCCGGAGCATGATTGATTCGGGAGAACTCGACCGGCGAATCAGCGAAGATGCCGTGAGCGGCGTCACCTCCAACCCCACCATCTTCGCGGGGGCGATCACCAAGAGCAGCGCTTACGACCGGGCCTTGAAGGAGATGGTCAAGGCCGGCTCGGATGCCGCCGAGATCGTCACCGGCCTCATGACCGCCGACATCGCCGATGCCTGTGACGTCCTGCGGCCGGTTTGGGAGTGGAGCCACGGCACCGACGGGTTCGTTTCGGTGGAGGTGAGCCCGCTGCTGGCCCATGACAGGGAGGCAACCGTCGCCGAAGCCCGGGAATGGGTCAAACGGGTCGACCGCGCCAATCTGTTGGTGAAAGTGCCAGCCACCGCGGCGGGGGTCGAGGCGTTCGAAATGCTCACCTCGGAGGGCATTTCGATCAACGTCACGCTGATCTTCTCGCTGGAACGCTATCGCCAGGTGATGACCGCCTATCAGCGGGGCCTGGCCGGGTTCGCAGCCTCGGGGGGCAAGCTGAAGACCGTCAACTCGGTGGCGTCATTCTTCGTTTCCCGGG
>DATHSX010000327.1:0-6386 GCA_035463935.1 Acidimicrobiia bacterium
AGGTGATGACCAAATACGGGCGAATCAAGAAGATACCCGTGGAGCAGACCTGGCATCACAAGTCCTGCGGTCAATGCGGGCATATCCCTGGTTACTCGACGTCCATCTTCTGGCTCAACCGCAAGCTGGGCCTCGATTACCTCGACCCCACCGATCAAACCTCCTGCACCGCCTGGAACTACTACGCCTCGGCCACGTCCAACCCTGCTGCGCAGGCCGGGGTGGCGGTCCGCAACTTCGCGGCTGCCTTTGAGACGGGTTACTACCCGCTGATCCATTGCGCCACCTCCTATGGCCATTACAAAGAGGTGCGCCACCAGCTGGTCCATCACGCCGACCTGAGAGCCCAGGTTCGCGACATCATGGGCAAGCTCGGCAAGCCCCTGGTCCTCCCCGAGGAGATCGTCCACTACTCGGAGTGGGTGCATGCCATGCGGGACCGTTTCGTGGCGTTGCAGGTGCACGATTTCTCCGCCCTCAGGGTCACCGTCCATCCCGCCTGCCACTACTACAAGCTCATCAAAGAGGATGCGATCTACGACCCCGACATCTACGGAGGAGAGCGGACCGCCACCGTCAGCGCCATGGTGAAGGCGCTGGGAGCGACGGTGGCCGACTACTCGACCTTCTTCGACTGCTGTGGGTTCGGGTTCCGCCACATATTGGTGGAGCGCGACTTCACCCGGTCCTTCGCCACCCAGCGGAAGATCGAGGTGATGAAGCAGGAGGCCAATCCCGACGTGACCATTACCCACGACACCGGATGTGTCACCACCCTCGACAAGAGCCAGTTCGCCGCCGAGGCCCACAACCGCAACGTGGGAATACCGGTGATGTCCGATGCCCAGTTCGCCGCTCTGGCGATGGGGGCCCATCCCTACCGGGTCTGCCAGCTGCACTGGCACACCACCGAATACCGGCCCCTGCTCGAGAAGATGGGCATCGACTGGGAGACGGCGTGGAAGGAGTTCGAGGTCGACCTGGCCCGCATCGAACGAGGGGAAATCGACTATCTCACCTGGGAGGACGCCAATGTCTAGCGACCGGGTCCTGGTGATCGGCGGGGGGCCGGGAGGGCTGGAGGCCGCCCGACTGGCCGCCGAACTGGGGGCCGACGTGCTATTGGTCGAAAAGCGGGCGCTGGGTGGCGCTCCGATCGCCGAGAACTACGCCGCCCTCACGCACGGCTTCCGGTCGGCCGAGGAGGCGATGGGCGAGATGATGGCCGCCGTCGTTGATCACCCCCGGGTCCGGGTGCTCACCGCGGTGGAGGTGACGGCGGTGTCAGGCGCGGCGGGCGCCTTTCAGGTCAGCCTCAGCTCGGGGGAGGCGGTCGACGCCGGGGCGATCATATTGGCCACCGGCTTTCAGCACTTCGATCCCGGACGAGAGACCCAGCAGTACGGCTATTACGAGTTTGCCGACGTCATCACATTGGGTGACGCCGAGGCGATGCTGAAGGGACACAAGTTCGTCACACCCTCCACCGGCGAGCCTCCCAAGCGCGTGGCCTTCATCCAGTGCGTTGGTTCTCGTGATCGCCAGATTGGCAACGAGTACTGCTCGAAGGTGTGCTGTGGGATTTCCTCCAAGCAGGCGATCGAGGTCCGTCAGCAGGTGCCGGACGCCCGGGTGTTCATCTTCTACATCGACATGCGGATGTACGGCTACTGGGAGAACGAGATCTACTGGCCCGCCCAGGAGCAGCACAAGGTCAACTACGTGAAGGGAATCGTCACCGAGATCCTGCGCAAGGACGGCCGCCTAGTGGTCAGGGGGGAGGACACAACGATGGGCCGACCCATGGAAGTGCCCATGGACGTCGTGGTGCTGGCGGTGGGGATGGAGCCCAGCCAGGGCACCCGCAGCATGGCCCGGATCCTTGGTGTCGCCACCAACAAGTACGGATTCATCGATCGGGACCCCGAAAGCCTCGATACGGTGGCCACTTCGGTCCCGGGAGTCTTCGTGTGCGGGGCGGCATCGGGTCCTGCCGATCTCGACGACACCATCTCCTCGGCCGGGGCCGCTGCCGCCAAGGCCGTCGCTCTGGTCCGGCGGACGGAAGTGCCGGCGTGAGCGTTGACGTCTTCTACCGGGGGCAGGTGGTGGACACTCCGGCCGCCCGCGAGTTCATCGAGCATGCCCTGGAGCGGGTGTCACACGAACAACTCGGTGGCATCGCCGCGCTGCTGGAGGCCAAGTCGGCTGCCTTTGCCACGGTGTTGAGCAGGGAGCGGTTGGCGGCCCTCACCGAGCAGGATGCCATTGCGCTGTTGCGCTCGATCTTCTCCACCAGGCGCCGGGCAGGGGTCATCCTGTCCGCGCTGGGACTGGACGAATTCCGGGCCCTCGCCGGGGCCCTCCTCTATGGCCAGGATGCGGTGGAGGAGCGATTGGCCGTTTTTCATCGCCAGGTGGCCGGCATCGGGCGAGGTGTGCCCGAGAACACCGGATTCGATCTCGCCTCTGAGCTACTCCATTTCAGCCGTCCCGATCTGTATTGGCTCTGGACCCGATGGATGTGGGATCCGGCCACTGAAACCGGTTCCCTCCCCCTGGTCCTGACCGAGGAGGTCGACTTGACCGGGGTGGGTACCGCCGAGACCTATCAGCGGATCGGCTTTGCGGTCTCGTTCATCGATCAGGTTGGCGACGCCGCCGGGTTTCGGGAGAAGGGTCACGGGCCTTTTGACACCGACGTGTTCCTCGCCTGCGTCTACGCCGTCTACCTCTACACAACGCTGAGGATGCGCATGACGCAGGAGTTCAACCAGGTGGTTCCCCAACTCGACGATCTGCTGGGCCGGCTGCTCGGGGTTCGTCGCTCGCCGCTGCTGGCGGTGGGCTAATGGTCCGCACCGTCAACCCCAAGGTCGAGCCCGAGCGCATCCACGAGTTCGAGCACGTCACCGTTCGGGACGTCGACCTGTCCGGGCACTGGAACCGGATGTTCGACCCCCGGGTCATCACCGATTACGACGTCTCCCAGCTCGACCGGGTTACCGGGCTGCCCGGGGGCGAATCGATGGGCTGGTGTTACCAATGCGCGCAATGCATCGCCGTCTGCCCGGTCGATCACGTCGGCAGCTACGGCCCGCGCAAGATCTATCGCAACCTGCAGCTGGGGATGGACCTCTTCACCTCCCCCGATCTCTGGCTGTGCACCACCTGCGGCAACTGTCTGCGGGTGTGCCCCAAAGAGGTCAACTTTCTCGACATCATGCCGGCGGTCCGACAGGAGGCGGTCCTAGCCGGATATGTCCCCAAGGAACTGCAGGACGTCTTCGAGAAGACGGCACGGTACGGCAATCCGCTCGGTCAGAACCCCAAGCGGCGTCATGCCTGGACCAAAGGCCTGGACGTCGAAGTGCCGCTCATCTCCGAGTTGGGGCGCAAGGTCCAGGTGCTGTGGTGGGTGAGTGATTACCCGTCCTATCACCCCCGGGGAATGAACGCCTCCCGTTCCCTGGCCCGGGTCCTCCACCGGCTCGGGGTCGATTTCGCCATCCTCGGTCCCGACGAGTACCACGATGGCGACTCCATGCTGCGGGCCGGCGAGCCTGGCCTCTTCGAGATGCTGGCCGATCACAACATCGAGGTCTTGAACCGCTACGACTTCGATCTGCTGGTCACGACCGATCCTCATGCCTACAACGCCTTCCTCCATGAGTACCCGGCGCGGGGCGGTGCCTACGACGTGGTTCACTACAGCCGGTTCCTGGCCGATCGGATCGCCCAGCTGGGCCTCTCCGAACAGGTGGCCCGCAAGGTGACCTTTCATGACCCTTGTTACCTCGGGCGGCACAACGGCGAGTACCAGGCGCCCCGCGACCTCATCAATGCCCTCCCCGGAGTCGAGTTCGTCGAGATGTGGCGAGTCAAGGAGAATGGTTATTGCTGCGGCGGCGGGGGCGGCGGAATGTGGCTCGACGGGCACGCGGCCGGCCACCAGCGGATGCGCCTCTCCGAGAAGCGGGTGCTGGAAGCGATCGAGACCGGCGCCGACACCCTGTGCGTGGTTTGCCCTTATGAGGTGTCCCGCTTCGAGGACGCCGTGAAGTCCACCAACAACGACGGGAGACTCGACGTGAGGGACATCGCCGAGCTTTTGGCCGAGGCCCTCGGTCTGCCCACCGATTGATCACCGGCAGGCCGGGCCGGGGGAGGAGACGGATGAATATCGGCGTGTTGATGCGGGCGGTGCCCGACCCGGTGGAGGAGCTGGAGCTCTCCGCTGACGGAACGGACCTCGACCGGGACTTCCTCGGTTACGTACTCAATGAGTTCGACGATCACGCCCTCGAAGAGGCGCTATTGCTGAAGGAGGAGACCGGGGGATCGTTGACGGTGATGGCCTTCGGCACGGCCGATGAGGTCACCCAGATGCTGTACACCGCCGTCGCCAAGGGTGCCGACATCGCCGTCAGACTGGGCGAGGGCCTGGAACCCCTGGATGCCCGCGCTCAGGCCGGGTTGTTGGCCGAAGCCGTGCAGGCCGGTTCCTTCGACGTGGTGCTGGGAGGGGTACAGGCCGCCGATGAGTTGGGCGGTCAGGTCACAGTGCTGGCCGCGGCGATGCTCGGCTGGCCCCATGTCTCGGTCGTGGTCGGCGTCCAACCCAACAGCGCCGGTTTGCGGGTCGTCAAAGAGTATTGGGGCGGAATCATGGCCGAGTTCTCGGTCACTCCCCCGGTGATGTTGGGGGTGCAGGCGGCCCGCCAGCCTCCCCGCTACGTGGCGGTCGCCAGGATCCGCGAGGCTCAGCAGTCGGGGGCGCTGCGGGAAGAACCGGTGGCAGCGCCGGCCCCGTCGCCGGCGGTCCGGGTCACGGCGCTACGCCTTCCGGAGGCGGGGGAGGGAGCGGAGATGATCGCCGGCGACGAATCTGCCGCCGCCGAAAGGATTGCCGAACTGATCAGGGGATCGAGATGAGCGGCAACGTCCTGGTCCTGACCGAACATCTGCAGGGGGCGTTCACCGACGGGACTTACGAGGCCCTCGCTTTGGCCCGCCGGCTGGCGGACTCGTTGGGGGGGGAGGTGGAGGCCGCGCTGGCCGGTCCGGGCTCCCTCGCCCCGGCTCTAGGCGGGGCCGACACCGTCCTTGTGGTGGACGAACCCGTGTTGGAGTTTTTCAATCCGCAGGCCCACCCCCGGGTGTTCTCGGCCCTGGTGGCGGAACGGGAACCGGCTGTGGTGCTCGTCCCGTACACCTCGATGGGGATGGAGGTCGCCTCCGAGGTGTCGGTGCGGTGCGATCTTCCTCTGGTCTCCTACTGCACCGGGGTCTCGGCCGACGGTGGGCTGTCTGCCACTTGCCGGCTCTACGCCGGGAAGATCGAGGCCGACGTCGACGTCCCCGGGCAGCGAGGAGTCTTCGCCTTGCTGTCGGGTTCCGCTCCGGCGGCCGAGGGCCGGTCGGGGGGCCGGGGGGAAGTCGCCAAGGTGCCCGCACCCGACCTGTCGGATCTGCAGGTCCGCTTCGAGCGGCTGATCGAGCCGACCGCCGGCGACGTCGACATCACCGCCCAGGAGGTGCTGGTGGTGGTGGGCCGGGGTATCGAGTCCCGTGAGAACATCGCCCAGGCCGAGGCGCTGGCGTCCGCTCTCGGCGGGGCGGTGGCCTGCTCGCGGCCGATTGTTGACCAGGGCTGGCTTCCCAAGACTCGCCAGGTCGGCAAATCCGGGCTTACGGTGAAGCCCCGGGTGTATCTGGCGCTGGGGGTGAGCGGTGCCCCCGAGCACATCGAAGGCATGCGGGGGGCTTCCGTCATCATCGCCGTGAACAAGGATCCGAAGGCCCCGATCTTCGGTGTCGCCAACTACGGATGGGTAGGTGACCTTTTCGATCTGATCCCGGAGCTCACCGACCGATGTTGAGGACCGTGGAGGCCGGGCGGGAGACGTTTCTCAATCTCGGCTCGGGGGCGGTGCTGTCCTTTTACCTCATGGCGCTGTTCGCGGTATTGGTCTTCCTCTCCGGGTTCGGCTTTCGCTTGCGGAAGTACCGCCAGGGGAGGCGGGCAAGGCGTTGGAGCTGGCGGAGGATCGAGCGGGCCGTGGTCGATCTGGCCTCCCAGCGCACCGTGGGAAGGCGGGAGCCGGCGGTTCGCATCGCCCACTTCTTCGTCTTTTGGGGCTTCCTCGTCCTGCTGATGGCCACCACCATCATCGCGATCGACGAAGATGTCGTCGGCCTCGTCTTCGATCGGCCCGACCTGCAGTTCTGGAAAGGCCCGTTCTACATCGGCTACTCGCTGGTGGTCGACGTGTTCTCCATTGGGTTCCTTGCCGGTCTGATCTTCCTCGCCTGGAAGCGCAGGCGGCGCCCCTACCGGCTCGACTACAGCCGGGTCGATCGGGAGAAGACCGTCTCGGATCGTC
>DATHSX010000328.1:0-6983 GCA_035463935.1 Acidimicrobiia bacterium
CCCCGCGGAGGTGGTACAGGCGAGAGTCGATCATGAAGAAGCCCGCCGCCTTCTTCTCCGACAGGCCGTGCGTCACCACGGCGTGGTGACGGTGGCCGATTTGGCTGACTATTACCGGATGAAGATACAGCCCTCTGCCCCCGTCCTGGCCGACCTGGCCCGCGCCGGCGAGATCGAGGAGGTGGAGGTCGCCGGTTGGAGAGGGCCGGTGTACCTCGACCCGCAAGCGCGGCAGCCTCGCCACATCAGGGGGATCGCCTTGCTGAGTCCGTTCGATCCCGTCATCTGGTTTCGGCCCCGCACCGAACGCCTTTTCGACTTCCATTACCGCATCGAGATCTACACCCCTCCCCCCAAGAGGGTGTATGGGTACTACGTCTTTGCGATCCTCCTGGACGGAGAACTGGTGGGCCGGGTCGATCTCAAAGCCGACCGGCCGCGAGGCGCCCTGCTGGTTCGGGGCAGTTACGTCGAAGCTGGCGAAGAACCCACCCGGGTCGCCGGTCCCCTGGCTGCGGAACTGCGGCTGATGGCCGACTGGCTGGGGTTGGGTGAGGTGGTGGTGGAGGACCGGGGCAACCTGGCTTCGGTTTTGTCGGGGGCCCTATCGAGACCGGGTGCTCCTGGCGCGTAGACATGCTCCGCGAGAGGGAATGCGCGCCACCCCGGGTTTTAGCCCGCCAGGGTGTCCTCGGCCAGCTTCGAGCGGTAGGCGGCGAGCCGCGCTGTGAGCGCGCCGTCGCCCACCGCCAGGATGGCGACAGCCAGCAAGGCGGCGTTGGCCGCCCCATCGACCGCCACCGTCGCCACCGGTATCCCGGTCGGCATCTGCACAGTGGAGAGCAGGGCATCGAGACCATCCAGGGAGACTGCCAGGGGTACCCCTATCACTGGCAGGAGCGACTTCGCCGCCATCACTCCGGCAAGGTGGGCCGCCTTCCCCGCCCCGGCGATGATCACTCCGAAACCGGCGGCGGCGGCGTTTTCGGCGAACGCGATCGCCTGGTCAGGGGTCTTGTGAGCCGATAGCACCCGGGTCTCATGCTCGATGCCAAACGAGTCGAGCACTTGGCTCGCCTTCTCCATCAGCGGGCGGTCTGAGCCCGAGCCCATGACGATTGCGACCTTCATGGCCGCCATCTAACCAGACCCGTTCTGGCGCGTGACCCTGGCAGGCGGGGTGGTTGATGCGCCGCTACCGCTCCGTTGGATAGGTTCAACGGTCTCACCGACCGGAGAGGAATCGTGGACACCGCAAGGCATGGGGGATGGGTGGTCGGGGCACCCGCCGCGGTCCGGGGGTGGTTCAAGATGGAGCCGGCACCCCTGAGGGGAAGCCGCCGGAGAGGGCGTTCGTGAGGATCGTGCTCGCCTCGCTGCATGCGATCGCCAAGGCCCGCATGGCGATCTTCTCGGTCGCGGTCGTGTACATCCTGGCGGTGGCAATCGGCATCGGCATGGCGAGCGTGGGCAACGCGTATGCGCTCGACCGCCGTGACGCCATCGTGGCCAACGCCCAGAGCGGTGGCATCCTCGTCGCCTACCGGAGCGGCGACCGCCTGCGCGCCGCGCTGCTCGACTTCTCCGCGAACCTGGGGCTCGGCGGGGTCACGAGCACGGTGCTCGGCATCTCCATCGTCGGGGGGTATCCGGTGTTCGCCTATCGCGGGTGGGTCGGCGGCATCGTGTCCGTCGACTCACACCACCGCAGCCGGCTGGCCTCGCCCGACACGGCGCTCTACTACCTGGTGACGCTCGTCCTGCAGCTCATCCCGTATTCGATCGCCGGCGGTGTCGGCGTCCGCCTCGGTATCGGCGCGTGGCAGGACCTGCGCGGCTCGTCCCGACCGTCCGTGTTTGGTCTGCGCACGGACCGTCTGCGCGATGCGGCCCTCGCCTATGTCGTGATCGCTCCCCTCTTCCTCCTCGCATCGCTGTGGGAATTCCTCGCGTAGCCCGCGAACCGATTTCGAGACCGAAGCGGCGCGGTGACACTCCTGTCCAGGTGACGAGAGGGGCTAAGTCCCGGCTGTTGATGGTCAGTCCCGCAGTCACGGTGCGCCGCTCCGGTCGGAGCACTGGCCGGCGGACCTCCCCGGCGTCGAGCCATGCGCGCCACAACGTCGAGGCAGCGCTTCACCGCCCGATGTCGAGTCGGTATTGCTTCCCCTTGAACCTCACCCGTTCGGCCAGGCTGTACGCCCGCCGGCGGGCTTCTTCCTGGTCAGAACCAAGCCCCACCGCGCTCAGCACCCGCCCCCCCGCGGTTAGAAGGCTCTTGCCCGCGCGCACCGTCCCCGCCTGAAAGATCAGTTCGCCCTCCGCGGGCTCGGGCAGCTTGACGGTGTCGCCGGAGCGGGGACTGTCGGGATAGCCGGCTGCGGCCAGAACCACGTTCACGGCCACGGTGTCCGTCCAACTGCAAGCGACCGAGGCCAGCCTCCCGGCCAGCCCGGCCTCGATGAGATCGACCAGATCGGTGTCGAGGCGGGGCAGTACCACCTGGGTTTCGGGGTCACCCAGCCGGCAGTTGAACTCGAGCACCCGGGGCCCGGCCGGTGTGAGTACCAGACCGGCATAGAGAAAGCCGACATAGGGATGACCGTCCTCGGCCAGGGCGCGCAGGATCGGTTTGAACACCTCGTCGATGGCGCCCTCGCCGATCGCCGCGGATAGTCCCCTGACGGGTGAATACGCCCCCATTCCCCCCGTATTGGGTCCGCGGTCGCCGTCCAGCAGGCGCTTGTAATCACGGGCCGGTTCCAGGAGGAGGGCCTCGGTCCCGGCGCAGAGCGCAAAGACGCTTAGCTCTGGGCCTTCGAGGTAGTCCTCGATCAGGACCGGAGTGCCGGCCGCTCCGAAACCGCCGGCCAGGCAGCGCCTCACCCATTGCTCGGCGGCAGCAGCCGATTCGGTTACCAGTACGCCTTTCCCGGCCGCCAGCCCATCGGCCTTGACCACGTACGGCCCCGACCGATGAGCAAGATGCTCCAGAGCATCGTCGAGTTCGGTAAAGGCCGCCCAGGCCGCGGTGGGCACGCCGGCCCGGCCCATCGCCTCTTTGGCGAAGGTTTTTGACCACTCGAGCCGGGCCGCTGCCCGGGTCGGCCCCCAGACGGGTATCCCGGCAGACGACAGGGCGTCGGCCAGCCCGGCGGCCAGGGGCGACTCCGGGCCGATGACCACCAGGTCGACTCTCAATTGCCGGGCGGCGGCAGCGACCGCTCCGGCCGAGTTGGGATCGATTCCTTCCACCAATGGCCCCAGGCCGGCGAGGCCGGGGTTGCCGGGGAGCGAGGTGACCTGATCCACCCTGGGGCTCTGGGCGAGCTTCCAGGCCAGAGCGTGCTCGCGACCCCCCGAGCCGACGACGAGAACGTTCACCGTTCGATCAGCTGGCCCCGCTCCGGCCCCACCGAGACCCAGCCGATGGGAGTCCGGGTGTGCTCTTCGATGAACTCGAGGTACCTGCGGGCGGCCGCGGGAAGCCCACCGTAGGTTCGCACTTCCGAAATGTCCTCCATCCAGCCCGCCATGGTCTCGTAGAGCGGCTCACAGTGATAGAGCACCGTCTGCTGGCGGGGAAAGTGGTCGTGTTTCTCCCCCTCCGACAGGTAGGCGACCGCCAGCTTGACCTCGGGAAAGTGAGAGAGGATGTCCAGCTTGGTAACAAAGATCTTCGTGATGGCGTTGATCCGCACCGCATAGTTCAGTGCCACCAGGTCAAGCCAGCCGCAGCGCCGCCTTCGCCCGGTCACCACCCCGTATTCACCTCCCAGCTCGATCAGGCGGTCACCGATCTCGTCCTCGAGCTCGGTGGGGAAGGGACCAGTCCCCACCCGCGAGATGTAGGCCTTGGCCACTCCCACCACCTCGCTGATCACGCCCGGCCCGATTCCAGCCCCTACCAGGGCGCCACCGGCCGTCGGGTTTGACGATGTGACGAACGGGTAGGTCCCGTGGTCAATGTCGAGCAGGGTCCCCTGCGCCCCTTCCAGGAGGACCCTCTTGCCTTGCTGCAGTGCCTCCCAGAGAAGGAGGGAGGCGTCGGCGACATGCGCTAGAAGGCGCTCGGCGTACCCGAGGTATTCGGTGGCGATCTCTTCGGGATTCATCGGAAGCTGGTTGTAGATGCGGGTCAGCACGCGGTTCTTCTCTTCCAGGGCTGCCTCCACCTTCTTGCGGAAGATCCCGGCGTCGTATAGGTCCTGGACCCGGATCCCGGCGCGGGCATACTTATCGGTGTAGGCAGGCCCGATCCCGCGCCTGGTGGTGCCGATCTGGTTCTTGCCGAGATGCCGCTCCATCACCGCGTCGAGCTTGCGGTGATAGGGCATGATCAGATGGGCGTTGGCAGAGATACGGAGGCGGGATGGGTCGAGTCCCCTCGCCTCGACCATCTCCATTTCGGCGATGAGGACCTTGGGATCAATGACGCATCCGGAGCCGATTACCGGCGTGCAGTGGGGATAGAGGATGCCCGACGGAATGGAGGAGAGCGCGATCCGCTGATCTCCGAAGACAATGGTGTGTCCGGCGTTGTTGCCGCCCTGGTAGCGCACGACGAAGTCGGAGAACTCGGCGAAATGGTCGGTGACCCTTCCCTTCCCCTCGTCTCCCCACTGGGCTCCGAGCACAATCGTGGCGGGCACCAGGGAGACGGTAGACGGAACCCGGAGGGCGCCAGTCGATCTGGCCGCTGCCCGCTGGCGGGAACGCCGGCTCGATATCCTGGCCCCTCCCGGCCCCCCTTCCCGTGACTGATTCCCTGACCCGCTTTCGTGAACTGCAGGCTCAACTTGTCGACCTGTGGCCGGCCATGACCGTGCGCACCGTGGGGGAGGTCGAGCGCACGATCGTGGTGGTCAACTCCGTCAACATCCGGGTGCCGGCTCACATGGCTCCCGTCCTTCCCGCCTACGAGGAACGATTCCTCTTCCTCGTGCTGGCATTGGTTCGCAGTCCCCGCACCCGGGTGGTGTACGTGACCTCCCAGCCCATCCTTCCCCGACTGATCGATTACTACCTGTCCCTGATGCGGGCACCGGCACCCGCCGACCTGAAGGACCGGCTAGTGCTGGTCTCTGTGGGTGACAGCTCGTCCCGCCCCCTGGTGGAGAAGATCCTGGCCCGGCCGCTGCTCATGGAACGGCTGCGCCGGTTGATCGGTGATACCCGGCGGGCGCTGATCATCCCCTTCAGCACCAGTCTGTCCGAAGTGGAGCTGGCCAGCCGCCTCGGGGTTCCCGTCTACGGGCCCGATCCCAGCCTCGCCCATCTCGGTACCAAGAGCGGCGGCCGGCGGCTGTTCGCCGAGGCCGGGGTGCCACACCCGGCGGGTCGAGAAGGGGTGCGCACGGTCGACGATGTGGTCGAGGCCATTGCCGAGATGAAGGCTGCCGACGGCTCGCTCCGCGCTGCCATGGTGAAGCTCGACGACTCGGCGGGCGGCCTGGGTAACGCAGTCGTGAATCTGGGGGACACCACGTCCCGCCAGGAGCTGCGAAGGCGGGTTCTGTCCCTCGAGGTGGAGGATCGAGGCACGTCCCTCGCGGAGTTCTGGGACCAGCTCGACGACCGCGGGGGGATCGTCGAAGCACGGATCGAGGGAGTCGAGGTGCGCAGCCCCAGCGCCCAGCTCCGGGCCAGCCCCCTGAAGGAGGTGGAGATCCTTTCCACCCACGACCAGGTGCTGGGCGGTGCCACCGGTCAGACCTTCCTCGGCTGCCGGTTTCCCGCCGACGAACGATACGGCGCCCTGATTGCCCGGTTGGGGGAGCGGATCGGGTGGCTATTGGCTGATCAGGGCGTCATCGGCCGGTATGGGGTCGACTTCGTGGTGGTCCGACGGCAGGAGCAATGGTTCCCGTACGCGATCGAGATCAACCTGCGCAATGGCGGGACCACTCACCCGATGTTGACGATGCAGGCCCTGACCGATGGTCAATTCGACCCCAACGAGGGCCGCTTCAATGTCAACGGCGGGGAGCGGTTCTATGTGGCCACCGATCACCTGGAGACCCCCGGATACGAGGCCCTCACTCCCGACGACATCCTCGACAGGGTCGAGGATCCCCGCCTGACCTGGGACGGGGGGCAGATGGTGGGGGTCGCTCTGCACCTGGTCAGCGCGGTCGCCGTGGCGGGGCGGCTGGGCCTGACCGCCATCGGGACCTCTCCGGCCGACGCCCAGCGCCGGTTCGACGATGCCCAGAGAGTCATCGATGAGCTGGCCCGGGTCTAGCTCCCCTTACCATCCACCTCGGCCCGCCTCGGCCGACCGCCGACTGGCCATCCGGACTGGGCTCGAAACACAGCGTTAACAATGGCGCAATGGGCGAGAAACCGCCGTTGGCTACAAACCCTGCTTCCGCAACTAGGTAAAGGAGTTCTGCATGGCGAACACGCCGGCGGACGTTTTGAAAATGGTCAAGGACGGAGGCTACGAGTTCATCGACCTCCGCTTCTGCGACCTCCCGGGCCAGGTCCAGCACTTCACCGTTCCGGTCAAACAGCTCACCGAGGATGCCTTCGAAGAGGGCTTCGGATTCGACGGCTCCTCCATTCGCGGGTTCCAGGAGATCCAGGAGTCCGACATGCTGCTGATTCCCGACGTCTCCTCGGCGGTGGACGACCCCTTCCGGAGCCGGAAGACCCTGCTGCTCTACTGCTTCGTGCATGATCCCCTGACCGGAGAGCCCTATGACCGCGACCCCCGGTTCGTGGCCAAGAAGGCCGAGGCCTATTTGAAGTCCACCGGGATCGCGGACACCAGCTACTGGGGCCCGGAGGCGGAGTTCTACATCTTCGACTCCGCCCGGTTCGGTCAGAACCAGCACTCCGCCTACTACTTCGTCGACTCCGAGGAAGGAGCATGGAACTCGGGTCGTGAGGAGCCGGGCGGCAACCTGGCCTACAAACCGCGCTACAAGGAGGGCTACTTCCCGGTCCCCCCGACCGACCACTTCCAGGATCTACGGTCG
>DATHSX010000329.1:0-1516 GCA_035463935.1 Acidimicrobiia bacterium
AAGGGTGACCTCGGGGTAGGTAGAGAGTCGGTCGAGCACGCCCTGATCGAGGGTCCGGCCCGCCGGGGAGAAGAGCACCCTATGGGTGAAGGACAGCGGATGGAGGGCCTCATAGAGAGGCTCCACCATCAGCACCATTCCTGCTCCCCCACCGAATGGCGCGTCATCGACCTGGCGATGCGGCCCCTTCCCGTAATCGCGCAGATCGATGAGCTGGACCTCGAGGTCGCCGCCGGAAATGGCGCGTTGGACGATTGACGTTGCCAGCGGCCCGGCAAAGAACCCCGGAAACAGCGTGACTAATCGGACTTTCATTCGCCGTTCAGCGTACGGCTATCGGATCCTTGGGTAGGCCGAGAATCCGTTCGGCGATGATGTTGCGCTGAATCTGGTCGGTGCCGCCGCCAATGCGAAGCCCCGGAGTCCCCAAAAAGGCGTCCTGCCACTCCCCCCCGGCCGGGGCGTCGGCGCCCGCCAGCATTCCCTCCGCCCCCAGGATCTCGATGGCCTGGTCATAGAGATCGGACAGCAGAAGGGTGCCCGCCAGCTTGGCCAGGGATCCTTCCGGCCCGGGGATCCGGCCTTGGGCGAGGGCGGTGAGAATGCGCAGGTTGGTGAATCCGAGGACCCGGCCCCCGATCCAGGTTCGCATCCACCGATCCCGATGAACGAGGTCCATGCCTCCTCGGCTGGCATTCTCCTCTCCCTGCCCGTATCTGCTCGTCAGGAGGTCTTGCATGGCGGCTGCCACCGATCCGCCCATTGAGACGACCGAAGTCCTTTCGAACATGAACGTCGTGATCACCACCCTCCACCCCTCGCCGACGTCGCCGACGCGGTGCTCGTCCGGCACCCTGACCTCGGTCAGGAAGACTTCGTTGAAATTGGCGGAGCCCGTCATCTGCCGCAGCGGCCGGGCGGCGACGCCGGGAGCCTTCATATCGACGATGAACGCGGTGAGACCCTTGTGACGGGGGCTGCCGGTGCCGTCGGCTGGATCGGAGCGGGCTATGCACAGCCCCCAGTCGGACCGGTGAGCGAACGTGGTCCAGACCTTCTGGCCGTTGATGACCCATTCGTCACCATCCCGCCAGGCCCGGGTGCTGAGGCCAGCCAGGTCGGAGCCGGCCCCAGGCTCGGAGAAGAGCTGACACCAGATCTCGTCACCAGCCAGCAATGGGGGCAGGAAGCGGCTCCGCTGGTTATCGGTTCCCAGGAAGAGCAGGGCGGGGCCGCACCATCCCAGGCCGACCGCGAGGGCGTCGTGGGGCACGTCGAAGGCGGATTCCTCCTGGTCGAAGATGATCTGCTCGAGGATCGTCCTGTTCTGGCCACCGAACTCGCGTGGCCAGGCAATCCCTGCCCATCCCGCCTCGAACTTGCGCCGCTGCCAACTCTGCGCCTCGGCCAGGCGCGCGGCTTCCTCTTCCGGAGGCCATTCGGCAACGATGGCCGAAGGGGTGATGGCGGGCCGTTGGGGGCGGCGAGCGTTGGCCTCGAGCCAGGATCTGGCCTC
>DATHSX010000330.1:0-6188 GCA_035463935.1 Acidimicrobiia bacterium
TCACCGCGGCCGGACGTGACGGTCGGCCCGCACGATCACCCAACCCGGGTGGGCTAACCGATCGGGAGGTTGAGGTCCTCAGACTCGTCGCCACCGGCCACACCAACCGCCAGGTCGCAGAGAGCCTCTTCATATCACCCAAGACAGTCGGGCGCCATGTCGAGAACATCTACGCCAAGATCGGCGTGTCCACCAGGGCCGGAGCGGCCCTCTACGCCATGGAGCACCGCTTCTTGGGCTGATCACGCCTGCCAAACGGGGCAATCACCCGAGGCGGCGAGCACTCGAAACGCCATGGACACCCTCTCTTGGGCTGATCACGCCTGCAAATGGGGCAATCACCCGATGCGGCGAGCGCTCGCAGCTGGCAGCGTTCCCGAACAGACCCGGAAGGAGAACCTGGTCCGATGAACGAGACTGCGACATCGCCCGGCGGCTTCACCCTGGCTGCCTTCACGCTGGCGGTGACCCTGGGCGGGGCGAATTTCCTCGCGGTGCGCTTCAGCAACCGCGAGCTCCCTCCCTTTTGGGGAGCGGGCTTGCGATTCACTGTGGCGGCGGTGCTGTTCGTCGTCCTCGCGGTAGTTCTCCGGCTGCCATGGCCCCGGGGAAGGCAGCTGGTTCTTACCGGTCTCTACGGGCTGTTCAGCTTCGCTTTCTCCTACGCCCTCATGTATTGGGCGTTGGTGCGGGTTACCGCCGGCATGGCCACGGTGGTGCTGGCTGTGGTTCCCTTGGTGACCTTGTTGCTGGCCGGCGCCCAGCGACTGGAGCGGTTGCGGCGCCGGACATTGGTCGGCTCGCTGCTGGCCCTGGCGGGCATCTTGTCCATGACGTTAGGACCCCGGGAGCTGGTGCTGCCGTTGAGCGGGGTGGTGGCAATGCTGGCGGCTTCTTTGACGATTGGACAGAGTGTTGTCTTCTCCAAGCGGGTGTCAGGTAACCACCCGGTCATCACCAACGCCGTAGGGATGACGATCGGGGCCCCGATCCTGCTTGGACTCTCGGCCCTGGTCGGAGAGCAGTGGGCTCTGCCTCGCCAGCCCGAGGCGGTGTGGTCGCTTGCCTATCTAGTGACGCTGGGATCCTTGGGTTTGTTCATCCTCACCCTGTTGGTCGTACGACGCTGGACCGCCTCCGCCGCGTCCTACATGTTCGTCTTGTTCCCGATCGTGACCATGGTGCTGGGGGCATGGCTGGCCGACGAGCCGCTCCACGCCCGGGCTGTCCTCGGGGCCCTGATCGTGATTTCGGGAGTGTGGTTTGGAGCGCTGGCCCCGGCCCGCCGCCTGCCGACCCCTCGCTCCGCTGCCGAAGCTGTGGCATCAGCCGCCGAATAGCTGAACGAGATCGGTCGGGCCTCGCCAGGTCACTGCGCAGTCTGGGGCGAGAAGTCCAGAATCGAGCTCCCACCTTTGCCCGCATTGGGGCGGTAGCCTGCGGGCTCACCAGCCTGCTCGCCTTGGAGCGTGTGCGTGCCTCAGATACTCGACGTGTTTGGTCGTCAAGTCGCGGTCCAGGTGGATGGCAGCGGCGACCCCATCGTGTTCCTGCATGGCCTCGGCGGCACCTCCGAATCATGGCAATCGACGATCGACTGTTTTGGCGGCTCCATGCTTACCATCGCCATCGACCTGGCTGGCCATGGCCGCTCGGCGCGGGATCGAGGCGATTACTCGATCACGGCGAATGCAGTGCTGGTGCGGGGAGTCCTCGATCAGCTGGGTATCGATCAAGCGTTGATCGTGGGTCACTCCTACGGCGGCGGGGTCGCGCTGGCGGAGGCTGTCATCTTCCCGGAGAAGGTGGCTGGCCTGGCGCTCGTGGCCTCGGGTGGGCTGGGCCCCGAAGCTTCCGTCGTCCTGAGGGTGATGAGCCTCCCGTTTGTTGGGGAGATCGCGTCGCTGGCAATCCATCCATGGCTAGTGGGCTGGGTCGACGCGACGCTCGATCGTCTCACATCCTTCGGCTTTCGGGAACCCTCGGAGCTCCGTCATACGCGCCAGACCTTGAGGTCGCTCTCCGACCTGGCGGCCCGTGGATCATTTCTCGACACACTGCGAGGTGTCGTCAATGTTCGGGGCCAGCAGGTCAATGGCGCCGAACGACTGGACCGCGTCGGTGACATCCCCGTCCTGGTCGTGTGGGGTGACAGCGACCCCATGCTGCCTAGCTCCCACGCCGACGTGGTGGCGCGCGCCATTCCTCATGCCCGGATCGAGATCTTTGCGGGGGCGGGACACTTCCCCCATGCGCAGGACCCCGATCGCCTTGCCGGCCTTCTCGTCGAGGTGGCCACAAGCGCCTTCGACCGGCCTCTGAAGGGCCAGCACCAGGGGCCCTTCTAGTACTTCTCGACTCTGTCACCCCGACGAATGGTCCCCGGCACCACTACGCGGGCATTGAGGCCGCGCAATCGCAAGGTTCGGCCGATCTCGGAGTTCACGAAGCGCAGGGCCTCCACTCCGAACCGGGCAGAGAACTTCTGACATCCACGGTGTGGCTGTGCAGTGACCTTGATGACGGCGTCTCCCACCGCCAGCCTGGTGCCCGGAGGCAGGTTGTCCTCGCTGAGATCCAGGTCGAGGTACAGCTGATCTCCGGCCAGGGCCCGCCTATCCAGATGGCCGGCGATCAGAGCGATGGCCCGGGCATTCATGACGTTGAGCTGCATGTCCGGGTGGGGCGACCCGTCGGGAGTGCTCCGGCTGGCCCGCGTCAGCCAGGAGTCCCCGATCAGGCCTTCCACCAGGTCGAGTTGGCCGACCTCCAGGACCTCGCGTTCGCCTTCCGCGGGCCGGCGCACGATCAACTCCAAGGTCCCCCCATCGCTGGGAGACACGCGAATGTGGTCGAGGCCCGCTTCGAGCTCAGCGACGGTCAAATGGGTCACGGCGGACGGGGCGAGGTCCATTGTCACAACACCTCCAGGGGCAGCCCCTCGCGGGCCCGAAGGAGGCTAGCCAGAAGGGGGATCTCGGCTTCCCACCCCGGCCGGGCCAACACCGCTGTCTCGCCACCCACGGCATCAACCAAGAAGCCCTGGCCGGCAGCGTTCTCGAACCGCCCCCGATCCCGATAGAGCTTGGGCTTGATCTGGGCCGGGTCTCCCTCCTCCGGGCAGAAGACCATGCAATTGCCACACTCGTTGCACAGTTCCGCGAACAGCAGGTACTGCTGGCGGCCTTCAAGCCCCGCGCCGGCCGGGGTGGGAAGCCGGAAGAAGGCGTCGTTGGGACAAACCGTCACACAGAAGTTGCAGGCGACGCAGCCCCACATCTGCAGGATGTGGTCAACCTCCCTCGGGAGCTTGGAGTTGCCTTCGCTCCGGTACATTTCGGCCCCGCGGGCCTGCCCCAGGTGCGCGGCGACCGCGTGGGGATGACCCGCCGCCCTGGCCAATTCGGCTCGATACCGGCGCCAGCCCTCCAGGTCGGCACAGCTCGCGGTCTTGAGATCCTCCGACAGCCTCCTCAGCATCGGCTCGAGTCGCCCGTAGCCGCCCGGCTTGAGCAGGTCGGAGCAGACAGTGGCGGGCACCACGCCCATCCCGAGCGTCTCCGACAGATTCTCCTTGCTGACTCCGGCCGAGAAGCTGACCTGAACGTCACCGCCCTCGGTGGCGAGGAGGCCCGGCAGCGCCGCCATCAATCTGTCCAAGACCGCGGTGGCGAGGACATGCAGCGGTGGGCCGGACAGGTATATAGGGTCGTCAGGCAGGAAGCCCTTGTGGTTGGCCACCACCAGGGTGTTCGTGAGCTTGATACCGAACCGCCGCCCTTCCTCGCGGGCGAAGCCGGCCAGGCCCGAGATCACGTTCAACGCCTGATCGAACTGGAGGTCGGCGGCGAAGGCGTCTCGCCGCAGCTGCACCTCTTCGAAGCCAAGGTCGCCATGGAGGATCTCAGCGACCCCCTCGAAGCCGAGCAGGGTCGGGTTGAGCTTCACGATCACATCCACCCCGTGCCGGGTCATGAGATGGCGCGTGATCTGGTCGATTTCGTCGGGTGGACAGCCGTGAAACGTAGAGAGAGTGACGGTGTCGGCGACCCGGGAGGGAAAGTCCAAGTCGGCCAGGGCGTCGAACGGAGCCGGGATCAGCGGTCGCAGGCGGTCAATCTCGCGGCTGGCATCCATCAGGCCTTGGATGAAACCGGCCACCTTGTCGGTGGAGATCCCCGCCAGGTCGTAACCGACCGACATGTCGAAGACATGGGCGCCGGGATCGCTGCCCAGGTGGTCGCGCAGCGGCGGCCATTGGCGCAGGAGATGGATTGCCATCCAGGCCTTCACATATTCCTCCCGCGAGGCTGCCACCGACAGCTCTTGGCTCCACTCGATGTTGTAGCCGACCGTCTGCATGTCGATGCAGGGCCGTTTGATGATCAGTTCGTCGAGGACCTGGACGGTCTTCAACTCGAAGAGGCGGGCGCCGCCCAGCCAGGCCAGGACGATGTTCTGGGCCATCTGACTGTGGGGACCCGCGGCCGGGCCGAGCGGGGTGGCCGCCGGTCGGCCGAGGAAGGAGAAGGAGAGGTCGATGGCCGGGTCGGGTGACCAGAAGCGAGCGGTGGGCAGGTCGAAGATACGGGAGCGGGTCTCGAACTCATGGTGAACGCGGCCCAACAGGACGTTGAGTGGGAAGGGAGTCAGCGGTGCGACGCTCATAGCCGGGCGTGAAGCCGCCGGGCCTGCTCTGCGGCCTTGGCCCTGACCTCGCCGGCATCGACCCGGGTAGGGACCCCCTCCTTCCAGACGGTTTCGCCCCCCACGGTCACCTCCAGGGGCCGGACCGGCGTTGTGAAGGCGAGGTGCCAGGGCTCCATCGGATCGTATGACCAGACCACCCGATCCTCCCGGGCTTCGGGGACCAGTTCCCATCCGGTTTCCAGCCAGTTCCAGGCGGACTGCGGGGAGGCGGTGACGTCGACCGAGCGCTGCAGGTAGTAGGCCAGCCGGAAGGTCTCGAGCATGTCGGCTCCGATCCCGTCCGTGCCGAGGGCGACCCGGTTGGAGAAACGTCTGGGGTCGGCGTAGCCCACCGAGTTGTTGAGATTGGAGGCCGGGTTGTGAACAACGGTGCCCTGCAAGTGATGGTCGGTGGCGAGGTGAACGCAGTGGGCCAGCAGCCAGCCCGGTCGGCTGAGAGATCCGATCCGGGCCGGAGCCTCTAGATCTTCGGGCCCTTCGCAAACATGGATGTGCACCCCCACTCCGAGATCGGCGGCAAGCCCGGCAGCCTCGTCGAGAGTGGCGTCGGTGCAGGTGAAGGCGGCATGAATACCCACGAGCCCTCTTCCCCCCGCCCGCAGGAACCGCTCGTTCTCGGCCAGGCCCCGCCGGGCCCCTTCCGGCCCGTGACGGTCGGTGACCCCGTACGCACAAACGACCCGGACCCCCACCTCGGCGCAGGCAGCCGCGATGATCGACAGCGATCCCTCTATCGAATTAGGCGACTCGTGATGATCGATGATCGCCGTGGTACCCGCCTCCAGAGCCTCCAGCGCCGCCAGCTTGGCCGACCACTCGATCATGTCCAGGTCGAGAGCGGCGTCCAGCCGCCACCAGATCTGTTCCAAGATGCCTTGGAAGGTGGTCGGCGTCTCCGGGGGGACGGGCATCCCGCGAGCCAACGCGGAGTAGAGGTGGTGATGGGCGCACACCAGGCCCGGAGTGAAGGCGGACAAAGCTTCGACAGTCTGTCAAAGGGCGGCGGTAAGTGTCAACGGAGCCGGCGGGCGGGTCTCAGCCGAGGCGTAGGGGTTGATGCTTGTCGATGGGCAACCGGTTTCGCCACTCCCCATCGATGTCGTGATAGGCGGAGGCGACGGCGCCGGCGGTGGGTACCAGCCCGATCTCGCCCACTCCCTTGATCCCGTAGGGGGCGTTGGGCTGAGGCGACTCCACCAGGATCACTTCCACGGAGGGCATGTCCTTGGGGCGGATGATGTCCAGTGACCGGAGGGTGAGGTTGGTGGGTCGGCCCTCGTGGTCGCACGGGAAATCCTCCGACAGGGCATAACCGAGGCCCATGTGCACCGAGCCCTCGACCTGGCCCTCACACAGCAGGGGGTTGACCGCCTTACCGACATCGTGGGCTGCCACCACCTTGTCGATCTTGCCCGTTTCCCGATCGGCGATGACCAGTTGTGCGGCGTAGCCAAAGGTGGAATGGATGACCGGGTTGG
>DATHSX010000331.1:0-2699 GCA_035463935.1 Acidimicrobiia bacterium
ACCTTCCCCGGGACCTGCAGGCCGAGGCAGTGCAGCTGTTCCGGCAGGGCCTGATGCCGCTGCATTCGGCGGGCAAGCTCGGAGTGGTGTTGTTCCAGATGCCTCCCTACGTCTACCCCACCCGGGGCAGCTTCGGCTACCTGTCGTGGGCGGCGGCGCAGCTGGAGGACTTTCAGCTGGCGGTCGAGTTCCGCAATGGGCGCTGGCTCGACGACGCCCACAGGGACGAGACCCTGAACTTCCTCGAGCGCCACCGGCTGGCCTATGTGTGCGTTGATGAGCCCCAGGGATTCAAGAGCTCGGTGCCGCCCGTGGTGGCGGCTACGGCACCGATCGCCGAGATTCGGTTCCACGGTCGGAACGGCGACAACTGGGAGAAGAAGGGCATCAGCGCCGCGGAGCGCTTCCGCTACGACTATTCGAAAACAGAGCTCACCGAATGGGTGCCGCGGGTGAAGACCCTGGCCGAGCAGGCGGACACGGTGCACGCCCTGATGAACAACTGTTACGCCGATTACGGGATCCGCTCCGCGCGGCTTTTGGCCGACCTGCTGGCCGCCTCGTAAGGTCCGAGCATGAGATTCGGTCTAGACGTATCCCAGCATCAGCTGACCTGGGACGAGCTCCTGGGCAGAGTCCGCTTCGCCGAGGAGACCGGGTTCGACGGAGCCTGGGTCTTCGATCACTTCACCGCCCTCTATGGCGAGCCGGGCGGACCTTGTCTGGAGGGCTGGACGCTGCTGGCGGCCCTGGCTGCACACACCACGAGGATCAGATTGGGAACCCTGGTCACCGGGATCACCCATCGCCATCCCTCGGTGCTCGCCACCGAGGTGGTCACCGTCGACCACGTCAGCGGCGGCCGGCTGGAATACGGCGTCGGAGCAGCCTGGAACGAAAAGGAGCACCGCTCGCTCGGCATCCCCTTCCCGCCGGTGAAGGAGCGGATGGAAAGGCTGGAGGAGGCTCTCCAGGTGTTCCGGCTCCTGACCACGGGCGAGCAGGTGTCGTTCGAGGGCAAGCACTACCGGCTGGACGGGGCTCGATACCGTCCGCTCCCGGTGCAGCGGCCCCATCCACCGATCTGGGTCGGGGCCAACGGGATGCGCCTTTCGTTGCCGATCGTCGGACGGCAGGCCGATGTCTGGCACGGGTGGGATCCCAACTACGGGGCCAAGTGGGAGGTGGTACGGCGTGCGGCGGAGCAGGCGGGGCGCGATCCCGACCAGATTGTGCGGGCGACCGACCTTTCCCTCTCCGAGCCCTGGGATCAGGTCCGGCGCAGTTTCGACGAGTTCGTTCGCCTCGGCGTCACGTATTTCGTGGTCAGTTGGCCCAGCGAGGGCAAAGGCCGGCTGGACGAGTTCATGGAGAAGGTGATGCCCGGCCTGACCAACTGACGGTCTGTGCTGGCCGGCCCACCGTTTTGGTGGGTACGCCTGCACAGTCGCATTGGGGTGGCCGCGCCAAGCAAACGAGGAGAGGGCTTGCTGACCAGGATCGAGTTTCACGGGGCGGTAGGCACCGTCACGGGCTCCCAGTTCCTGATCACGGCCGGGGCGCGGCGGATCCTGGTGGACTGCGGGATGTTCCAGGGCTCTCCCGAGGAGACCGAACGGAACCGGATGCGGTTCGGCTACCCGCCCGATTCGCTCGACGCCGTGCTCTTGACCCACGCCCACCTCGATCATTGCGGCCGGCTCCCGGCGCTGGTGGCGGCCGGTTATGGCGGTCCGATCCACGCCACGGCGGCCACCGCCGACCTGGCCGGGATCGTCCTGCGGGACTCGGCCAAGCTGCAAGAGGAGTTCGCCCGCCGCTGGGAGCGCCGTCACGGCGGAGAGGCCGGGGAGGAGGAGGCGGTGGCGGCCGAAACCGAGGACATCCCGGGGCGGCTGCGAAAAGCCCCGCCCGAAGCCCGCACCGACACGCGACGGCCCCTCTACACGCTGGCCGATGTGGAGAGGACGGTGTCTCGCTTCGAGGTCGCCACCTACGATCACCCGGTCGCGGTGGCGCCCGGCGTCAGCGCGGTGTTCCATGATGCCGGACACATCCTCGGGTCGGCGATGATCGAACTTAGGATCGACGGCCCGAAGCCGCTCAACATCGTGTTCTCGGGCGACCTGGGCCGCGACCAGACCCCCATCTTGCGCGACCCCACCCGGCTCGAACAAGCCGACTACGTGGTAGTGGAATCGACTTACGGCGACCGCGAGCACGCCCCCCATCAGGAGGCGGTGGACGAGTTGGCTGCAGCGGTCGGGGAGGTCGCCCGCAGCAAGGGGGTGCTCCTTGTCCCCGCGTTCGCGATCGGCCGCACCCAGGAGCTGGTGTGGACCCTTGACCAGCTCGTGCGGGAGGGTCGGGTGCCGAGGCTGCCCTTGTTCATCGACTCACCGATGGCCACCCGGGCTTCGGAGGTATACCTACGTCACCCCGAGGCCTACGACGAAGAGACCGGGGCGTTGCTCCGGTCAGGGGAGTCGCCTCTCGAGTACCCGGGCGAGGAGTACACGCTCACCCCCGAGCAGTCGAAGGCGATCCGCAGTCACGACCGGCCTTTCGTGGTCGTGGCCTCGTCCGGGATGTTGACCGGGGGACGAATAGTTCACCATCTCAAGGACTTCCTGCCCCAGGCGAGCACCACCTTGCTCTTCATCGGGTATCAGGCTGAGGGCACTTTGGGTCGTCACCTC
>DATHSX010000332.1:0-4063 GCA_035463935.1 Acidimicrobiia bacterium
TGCCGCCTGTCGCACCGGGCCTCGCTGGGCTGGTTCGTGCTCACCCGGATCATGGGGGGGCAGCAGGCCCGGGTCTACGACGGGTCCTGGACCGAATGGGGCAGCATGGTCGGGATGCCGGTGGAACGCTGAACGGCAACGAGGGTGTCACTCGTGCAGCATCCCGATCCCGTGGTCCAGGAGGTGCTCGACATCTGGCTGGCCCGATTCCTCGCCGGGGGGATCGAGATCGGCGACATCGAACGGACCTGTGGACGGATCGATACCTGGGCCGACTGGGGCCCGCGGTGGATGGAGACCGCGGCGGTTCACGAGGACCTGGGGGAGCGGGCGCTGGCCGAAGGACGGATCGTGAGCGCCTTGGAGGCCTTCCAGACCGCCTCGCGGTGCTACCACCTGGGCTATTTCCTGTCGGTCAACGATCTCGATCTCCACGGCCGGGGCCTTCACAAGATGGTCGCCTGTCACGATCGGGTCCTCCCCTATGACCGGCCGGCCGTGGAGAAAGTCACCATCCCCTTCCAAGACACACACCTGGTGGCGCTGTTCAGCCAACCCCAGGGGGCCGGGCCCTGGCCGGTGGTGATCTTCCTTCCCGGCCTCGACAGCACCAAGGAAACCCGCCATGCCGGTCGCAACGGCCTTCTCCGCCGGGGCCTGGCGGTTCTGAGCCTGGATGGTCCCGGTCAGGGAGAGGTCAGCCTGCGACTTCCCCTCCGGCCCGACTATGAGGTGGCGGTGGCTGCCGCCATCGACTGGCTGGAGAACCGTGAGGGCGTCGACGCTGCCCGGATCGGGGTGAGCGGGTCCAGCCTGGGTGGCTACTACGCCGCCCGCGCCGCCGCCTCGAGCCACGCGTGCGAATGGCCGTTGCCAATTGCGGGCCTTTCGATTGGGGTGAGTGCTTCGGCGCGCTTCCCATCGTGACGCGGGAGGCTTTCCGGCACTACTCGGCCGCGAAGAGCGCGGAAGAGGCGGCGGAGAAGGCGGCGACGCTGACGCTGCGCGGCGCCAGGATCGAGTGCCCGCTATACGTCATTCAAGGCGAACTCGACCCGCTCATCCCCCAGGAGCAGGGCGAGCGGGTCGCCGCTATTGCCGGTGGTGAGGTCGTCTATCACCTCGTGCCCGGCGGCGGCCACGGTGTCAACAACCTTCGCTACCAGGCAGTCCCGCTGGCCAACGACTGGCTGGCCCGGCATCTGCAGACCTGACCGGACGCGCTGAGGGGGCCCGGGAAGGGCCCCCTCACAGTCATCGGGATCAGAGCGACTCGGGACGCCGCGGTATGCCGAGGAAGTCCTGCGCCTCCCACAGGTAGGAGAAGTCGAAGTGTTGTCTCCAATCGATGCCGGCCGGCACGTCGCCGGTTTCGGCGAGCTCGTCGAGGAACGGCTGCATTGTGTCGAGCTCGAAACCGCCGTCCGTGCTGATCTGCTCCAATTCGACGTCGTACAGCTCAACGAACTCGGGCGGGATCTCGTAGCCGTAGTCGATCATGATCTGATAAGCCTGGTCCTTGTTGGCGGGGTCAAATAGCCACTGGCGGGCCCGCAGATCGGCGGTCACCCAGGCCAGCGCGGTGTCGCCGTTCTCTGCCAACCAGTCGCCCATTGCTCCGTGCGCTTCCTGGGGGGCAGGCTCGATTTCCTCATAAAGGAACTTGCCGCCGGCCTCTTCGAGAGCAAAGCGGTGCCGGGGGAACAGGCTGGCGGCGTCGACCGTTCCGGCCAGCAGGGCTTGCAGCCGTCCGTCGGAACCGCCCGAGGTGGGCACGAACTCAACGTCCGTGTCCGGATCCAGCCCCAGCGCCCGCACGATCTTCTTCTGCACGAAGGTGTTGCGGCCTTCCAGCCCGCCTCCGGTAATCGTTGCACCCCTGAGGTCTTCGGCAGTCTCGATGCCGGCTCGGACTCCCATGATCTGCCACTCGTTGATCCGGTACATGCTGATGATCTTGATGGGAAGGCCGCTCTCCTCGGCGGAGCCGAGGAAGACATTGGTGTCACCGTGGGTGATATCGAGACTCCCCCCGATCAAACCGGCGATGTACTCCTCGGTGAGCTGGTTCTCGAGCTCCTCGATCCCGTACTCGGCGAGATAGCCGAGCGACTGAGCCAGCATGTAGCTCCACTGGGCGGCATAGTTGGGGTTGAAGTCACCCATGACCACCTTTTGCAGGTTGGCGTGGATGGCGTTCATAGCGCTGGTGGTCGTGGCCGCTGTCGTTGTCGTGGCGGCGGTGGTGCCCGGTGCGACGGTGGTGGTGGTCTCGGCGGCTCCGCCGCAGGCCGCCACGATGGTGCCGATCAGACCAAGTCCTCCCATCCGCAGGAAGTTCCTTCGGTCGATCCATAGCCCGCTCGGAGTACGGATCATGTCTTGTCTTCTCACCATTTGACTGTTCTCCTCCTTCTCGGGTGCTTCTCGCGAAGCGCGTCACTCTGCAAGCAAGCCTCTCAGGTCACAGCGCCTCCAGGCGCCGCCACGGTGCCACTCTCTTTTCCAACCAGCGCGTGAATTGGATGAGCGACAGGGACACAACGCACAGAACGAACAGCACGGCATAGAGCAGAGCCGAGTTGAAGGTGTCGGCTGCCCGCTGGATGAGGTAACCGAGGCCGCGCGAGCCACCGAAGATCTCGGCGATGATCACTCCCACGAGACCGCGGCCGATGCCCTGCTGAATTCCGGAAACGATGAATGGCAAGGTGTAGGGGAACACCACCTTCGTATAGAGCTCGCGGCGGCTGGCGCCGAACACCTTGGCTGCGGAGAGCAGCGACTTCTCGGTGGTCTTCACGCCCGCCCAGGAGTTAATCATGATCGGGAAGACCGCCGACAGCACGATGATGGTGATCTGCATCTTGACGGTGAAACCGAGGAAGAGGATGAAGAGAGGCACCAGGGCGATGCGGGGCATCGACGAGATGGCCCACACATAGGGGCTCAACAGGCTGTCGGCGTATCGGTTGGCACCCATCAGGAGACCGAAAGGGACGCCGATCCCGATGGCGATGACCATCCCGATACCCAGGTTGGTCAGGCTGAACAGGAGGTGGTCGCGGATGCTGCCGGAAATCACGGCCCCCGCCGGGGCTGAGGTGGTTAGGCCCTTCCACAGCGTCGCGAACATGTCGGTGGCGCGGGGTAGGAACAGGCGATTGATGATCTCGGCCCTGGCGAAGAATTCCCAAACCACGAAGAACGTCGTCAAGTTCAGGGTGGTCACGATCCACGGCCCGAACCGGCGCCAGAGGCTCCGGGCGCTGGTCTCCATAGCCTCTAACCGGGGAGTACCCAGCTGACCGGAGGGGGCAGCCAGATCGCGGTCCGTGATGCTCATAGCCTGTCACCTCGTGAACTCTGCATCGCCTCGTCCTTGACCAGAGTCCATATGTGCTCGCGCAGCTCCGTGAACTCGGGTAATGCTTTCACATCGGCCTCGAAGCGGGGCCGGGGTAGGTCCACCGTGACGATCTCTTTGATCTGTCCCGGTCGGTAAGAGATCACTACCACCCGGTCACCGAGCGCGATCGCTTCGTCGATCGAGTGGGTGATGAAGACGACGGTCTGCCCGGTTTCGGCAACGATCCGCTCCAGTTCCCCCTGCATCGCCTCCCTCGTCATGGCGTCTATCGCCGCGAACGGTTCGTCGGCCAGCAGAATGTCGGGTTCCGAGACGAGGGCCCGGGCGATGCCCACTCGCTGGCGCATCCCCCCCGATAACTCGTATGGGTACGAGTTCTCGAAGCCCTTGAGATCGACCAGTTCCAGGTAGCGACTGATCCGGGCGGTCATCTCATCCTCGGAGAGGCCCATGTTGTCCTGGAGTTCGAATGGGAGCCGGACGTTCTTTTCCACCGTCCGCCACGGCATCAGTGCATAGTCCTGAAACACCATCCCCCGATCGGGGCCGGGTCCGGTGACGGGCCTACCGTTGACGTGGATCGAACCCTCCCAGGGTTTGACTAGACCGGCCACGGCGTTGATGTAGGTGGTCTTCCCGCATCCGGAGGGCCCCACCAGAACGACGAATTCGCCCTTGTCGATGCTGAGGGAG
>DATHSX010000333.1:0-4709 GCA_035463935.1 Acidimicrobiia bacterium
CGCGCAGAGCATGCTGATAGCCAGACCGGCGGGGATCAAGAGCCACCAGTAATCGGTGCCGGAGAGCAGGTAGCCCTGGCTGGAAGCGGTGTTGATCATGATTCCCCAGCTCATGGGAATCGACAACAGCCCGAGAAACGAGAGGATGGCCTCGAGATTGATGGCATCGGTCACCGTGAACATCATGTAGAGGAAGGAGAGCGGCAACACGTTGGGGACGATGTGGCGAAAGATGAGATGGGCGTGGCCGCCCCCAGCAATGCGGGCGGCATCTATGAACGGCTTCACCTTCACCTGCAGCGCCTGGGACTTGAGGAGTATGGCGGTACCTCCGAAGCCGCCCAGTAATCCGATGAGTAACCCGAGCAGAGGCAGACTGATCGCAAACAGCGCCGAGACAACGATCAGAACCGGCAGCAGGGGAACCAGAAGGATCAGGTCGGCAAACCTCATCAGAACGGTGTCGATCCAACCACCGAAGTAGGCCGAGATCGCCCCTACGGCGGTGGCGATGAACACCGTGACCAGAGCCGCGGTGAGGCCTAAGAAGAACGCCGAACGGGTGCTGTAGAGCAACTGGCTCAATACATCGCGCCCGAGCGGGTCGGTGCCCAGGAGGTGGGGGTACTGGCCGGTGAACGTGGGAGGGGCGGGCTGTTGGGGTATGGACAGCACCTCGCCCACCTTGATGAAAGGGTTCGACTGAATGCGGGCCGTGGCGAGGTCGACCTCGGTGGTGGGGTCGTTGACCACCTCGACGACGGTCTTGTCGATGCGGGGGGCGTCGTAACCCTGCACCGGGTCGTAGATGGACGCGGTCCAGACGGTCGACATCAGGATGGGATGGGACAGCGCCATCAGGGCGAATATCACGATCACCGTGAGACCGATGATCCCGATGCGGTTGGCGGCGAACAACCGCCAGTTGCGCCCCAGCGAGCGGCGCATCAACCGCAGCCTGATCCGCCACAACGGCTCCTTCAGCACGTGCTCGGCGGGAGTGCCGGGGGGAATCGGCGGTGCGATGATCGTGTCGGCCACTGCCAACTCCTTACTGGTAGCGGATCCGGGGATCGAGGAACATGTAGACCACATCGGCGATGATATGACCCACCAGGGCCAGCATCCCGATGATGCCCAGAGTCCCGGTGGCCAGCGGCAAGTCCTCCAGCAGGGTGGCCCCAAGCAACATCTGGCCGAGGCCCGGCCACGAGAAGATGGCCTCGGTGAGGATCCCCCCGCCGATCACGAACGAGAGGGCCAGGACCAGGGATGTCACCACCGGAAGCAGGGCATTGCGAGCGGCATGGTGATCCCTGATGGTCCGTTCGGAAAGCCCCTTGGCCCGGGCAGTGAGGATGTAGTCCTCCCGGAGCGTTTCGAGCATCGAGGCCCTGGTCAGCAGCATGACCCCCGAGAAGTTTACAAGGGAGAGGGTCAGGACCGGCAACGCGGTGTGGTGCAGGATGTCGCCCACGAACGGCCGCAGCGGCGAGAACCACCAGTAAGCCACGAACCCGATCACAAGGGCCGGGATTCCGACCCGGCGGACGCGGCGTCCGGTGGAATCTGCCTGAAAAACGTGTGACACGGCCACGACGCCGACGGCCAACACGGTGAGGATGATTGCGCTCAACAACATGCGGATGAATACCTGGTTGGCACTGAGGGCCGCCCCGGTCCATTCATTGACATCGATGAACTTGCCGATCGGGAACAGGTCGAGGATGAAGCCGAAGAACCACAGCATCAGGATGGCGAACCAGGGGTAGAAGACCGTGTAGCCGGCCACGCCGGCCAGGGTCAGGGCGGTCTCCGATGACCGGCCCCGGCGCCATGCCATGATCTTGCCAAGCCCGAATCCGAGGTAATACGAAACGAGAACGGCCGAAAGGAACAGGGTCACGGTCCGGGGGAGGCGCTCCATGATGAGTTCGCCCACGGTGTTCGGGTACTGGGTGAACGACAAACCGAGGTCACCCTGGAAGAAGTTGAATACATAGGTCACGGTGCGGCCCAACAGCGGCTGGTCGAGGCCGAGACGCTGGCGGAGCAACTCCTGGGCTTCGGGCGGAATCTCCGGATTGGCGATCAGTTGCTGGGAGATGTCACCCGGCTGAGCCTCCAATAGGAGATAGACCAAAGCCAGAAACACCACCAGGAGAAGCAACCCCTGGGCAAGGCGCTTGCCGATGTATTTGAGCATCCGGTGGTCCTCCGTAACCGGCTTGCGAGGCTAACAGGTGGCCCTACGGGCTGTAGCTGGCCCTTGGGATGTCTGACGGACGCGAGTGGGGGGCGGAGCGTCGCTCCACCCCCCAACCGCTTCTCATGTCAGACAGCCACTACTTGGCAGCCGTGACCAGTCCCTGCGAACCCGAGATGAACTGCAGTCCCGACAGGGTGGACGTGAACGGGAAGTTCACGTTGGCCTGACGGTAGAACTCGAGGATGCCGGTGTCGAAGAGCAGGATGTAGGGCTTCTCGCGGGCGAGAATGTCCTCCATCTGCCATATCAGGTCATAGGCTTCCTCTTCGGACTGAGCTGCGTTGAACTGATCAACCAGGGCGTCGAACTCGTCGTTGTGGAAGCCGGGGGCGTTGTTTCCCTCGTTCAGCAACGTGTCGTTCGGGCCGTAGAAGAACGAGCCGTGGTAGGTCGGCAGCGCCGGGTTACCAAGGCTCCAGCCCAGGATGAACATGTCGAAGTCCAACTCCCCGGACTCGGTCGGGGTATAGACCTTGTCAACGATGGCGTTGAAGTCGGTCGGGTTGGCCTCGGCATCGAAACCCAGCTGGTTCAGCCAGGTCTCGATCCAGATCGAGTAAGTGGCCCGCAAGGGGTCATATCCCGGCCCAGGGGCCAGGATCTCGATCTGATCCACCGGCGCCCCGTTCAGGGTGATCCCCGATCCGGCGTTGACGGTGACGCCCGCCTCGTCCATGGTGGGCTCGACTTCCCAAGCGAAGCCGGCTTCCTTGAGGAGAGCGATGGCTTCGCTCAACCGGTCAGCAGTGGGCTTACCAACGTACTGGGCGGCCATGGCGTCGGCAGCCTCTTCGTTGTACCACTTGGTGTTGCCCTCAGGCACGGTCGCGTAGAGCGGGAAGGCCACGCCCTGGAGGACGTTGTTGGCCATGAACTCCTTGTCGATCATCAGGGCCAGGGCATCCCGGAACTGAGGAATCGAGAAGGGCTCCTTGCGGAGGTTGAAGGCGAGGTACCGGAAACCGTTGGTGGGGTTGACCACCGCGGTCAGGTTGGCGTCACCTTCCACCTGGCTGAGGAGACCACGCTGCATCCCGAGGGGGTTCAGCAGGTAATCAACCTCGCCGGCCTTGAGCGCCAGCACGGCCGCATCCTGACCACCGTAGAGCGAGAACACGGCCTCGGTGGCATATGGGCCCACCGTGTACGTGGCGTCGCCCGAGGTGATCTCGCGGCCGGTGTCGTAGAAGTCGGAGTTGGCGGTATTGCGGGCAAAGGCCCCTTCCTGACGCTCCGCGAAGACCATCGGGCCTCCGGAAACGTCAAGTCCGGTGCCGGCGGTGCCATAGAGCGCAGCCGCCGAATCATCGCTTGCCGCCGCTTCTTCCACGGCGGTGCCCCACACATGCTGAGGCATGATGGGAGCGATGCCCACCCCGTGCGGCCAAACCGCCAGACCGGGCTGAGCGTTGAAGATGAACTTCACCGTGTAATCGTCCACGGCCTCAACGCCGGTAAGGCCGATTGCTTCGGGGTTCTCAGGATCGGCGATGGGATAGGCCTCGAGCCAGCTTCCGCCGAGCGCGAAGTCGCGCACGGTCTCGTAGGTGAAGACGATGTCGTTAGCCGTGATGGGAGTCCCATCCGACCAGGTGGCATCGTCTCTCATGGCTACCTCGATCGCCCAGCCGTCACCTTCAGCGGCCCCGGTGGGGACCTCGGGGCTGGCGGCGATGTCGGAGTCGACCTCGATTCCGGGCATGTTGATTGCGTAGAGCGCCGGCTTAGTTACCGCCAGGACATACTGGTTCCACACGGTGCTCGCCGGGTCGTAATAGGCCCAGAAGTTGTCGGTGGTGGTGTCCTGGAAGATCCCTAGCCGGTAAGTGAAGCCTTCCGCTGACCCGCCGATGCTGGTGGTGGTTTCCTCGCCACCCGCAGCTGTAGTGGTGGTGGTTTCCTCACCACCAGCGGCAGTAGTGGTGGTTTCGCCACCACCCGTCTGGCAGGCGCCCGCAACCATGGCAAACACGGCTACAAGCACCAACCAACGCCAACGGACGAGCTTTTCAGAAGCTCTCACCGTTTGTTTCCTCCCGTTTTGTGTTCCGTTACTTAGGCCGTCTTAGGGACGAACCCTCTGGACGGCCTCCCGCCAGGATACCTAGGCAAGTGTCCGGACGGCAACAGCCGGTAACGGCCTTGACCGACAGTCATTTCTTTATGCGGGCAATGCATGGCCCATGTCACCGTTCCTGCGGCGTTTCCTGTGGCGTTGACCCCCCGATATGCCCGGTTACAGCGGGGCAGGAGTCGTGGTCCGGGCCGGTAGAATCGCCGCGTTCCGGGCTGTGGCGCAGTTTGGTTAGCGCGCTTGACTGGGGGTCAAGAGGTCGGAGGTTCGAATCCTCTCAGCCCGACCACCGGAAACCGCAGCGCACTTTCGAGGCAATGGCCATCGGAACCCGACGGCTGTCGCCTCGAAAGTGGTGCGGAGGCA
>DATHSX010000334.1:0-3538 GCA_035463935.1 Acidimicrobiia bacterium
GGCCCTACGAGCTGACCGGCCGCGTTGTCCATGGCGCTCACCGGGGACGCTCGGTGGGCTTCCCAACCGCCAACCTCGAGGTTCCGGCGGGACTGTTGGTGCCCGGTGATGGGGTGTATGCGGGCACGGCCCGGCTCGAAGGACACAGCGGTCCCGCGGTCGCCAATATCGGCCACCGCCCCACCTTCGATGGAACCGGACGAACCGTCGAGATCCACCTGCTCGATTTCGACGCCGACCTCTACGGCCGCGACCTGGCCTTTGCTTTTCGATCCCGTATCCGACAGGAGGTTCGGTTTGATTCAGCCGGTGAACTGGCAGAGCAGATTCGAAAGGACGTGGCGCGGGCCCGGGTTTTACTCGAGGGCTGACCTTCGTCAGCAGCGCCGTCAATCGTGAGCGCCATCATCTGGCAGGTCGGTTTGCTGTTGTTCCTGATGGCGGTCAACGCCACCTTGGCCGGGAGCGAGGTAGCGTTGATCAGCCTGCGCGAGACGCAGATCGATCGGCTGGGTCGCCGGGGCCGGGCGGGGCGGGCGCTGAGCCACCTCGCCCAGGATCCCAACCGCTTTCTGGCCACCGTTCAGGTAGGCATAACCCTGGCTGGATTCCTGGCCTCGGCCACGGCGGCGATCACCTTGGCCGAGCCCCTGGTTCCCTACCTGGGGTTTTTCGGCAATGCGGCAGAAGCGGTGGCAGTGATCGGCGTGACTCTTCTCCTGACCGTGCTCATGTTGGTCTTTGGCGAACTCGTGCCTAAGCGGATGGCCATGCAAGCAAGCGAGGCCTGGGCCGTCCGGGCCGCCCTCCCTCTCAGCATTCTCGCCAAGGTCAGCAATCCTCTGGTGCGGCTTCTCTCCGCTGCGACCAACCTGGCCGTCCGCCTGCTCGGAGGGAATCCGGCGCTGACGAGACAGGCGATCACCGAGGAGGAAATCAAGGACCTGGTCTCGGCCCATGCCAGTTACTCACCGCATGAGCGACGGATCATCTCTGGGGCACTGGAGTTCGGTGAGCGCACGCTTCGTGAGGTGCTCCAGCCTCGGCGTCTGGTGACGACCCTCGAGGCGGCGCTCCCGGCCTCCGCGGCTCTCGACCAACTCATGGCCTCCGGGCACAGCCGGGCCCCAGTGGTGGAGGGCGATCTCGATCGCGTCATCGGTGTGGTGCACCTGCGTGATCTCATCGGCGGCAAGGGGCCAGTGGGGGGTCTGGCCAAATCTCCGTTGTTTGCGCCCGAAACGGCCAATGTCCTGGACGCCCTGCGGACCATGCAACGCGAGCGTCAGCAATTCCTGGTGGTCATCAACGAGCACGGCGGCACCGAAGGCATCGTTACGGCCGAGGACCTGGTCGAGGAGCTGGTTGGCGAGCTCTGGGATGAGACCGACCCCGACGTCGTGGGCGTGGTCAAGGAACCCGACGGGTCGATGGTGATGAGCGGCCGCTTTCCTTTCCACGACTTGCAGGACCTGGGGGTGGACCTTCCGGAAGGCGACTACTCGACGGTGGCCGGACTCATCCTCGACCGGCTCGGAAGGTTGCCCGCCAACGACGACCGGGTGGAGGTGGCCGGGTGGTCGATCGAAATACTCGCAGTCGAGCGAAGAGCGATCCAGCGAGTGCGGCTCCGCCCGCGGTCCGGCTCCGAACAGCCGGGGGGCTGAGGCGGGCTCGCCCGCCTGCCTGGTGGCAGCGATGCCCGCCGGTCGTCATCGGTGCTACACTTGCACTCGTTCCCCACCAGTTCCAGGTTTGGCGCGTCATGAAGACCACACAGGAGATCGTCACCGAGTTCGGCCACCACGACGGAGACACTGGTTCTCCCGAGGTGCAGGTAGCCCTGCTCACAGGACGGATCAATCATTTGACCGAGCATCTGCGTACCCACCAGGGCGACCACCACGGCCGCCGGGGTCTGTTGATGATGGTCGGACGTCGCCGCCGCCTGCTCGACTACCTGCGAAGCCAGGACGTCGAGCGGTACCGCACGCTGGTAGCGCAGCTCGGCCTGCGCCGATAGGGGTTTCGGGAGGGCCCGGCTCTCCCCAGTACGGCGGTCCCCCTGCCCCGTGAAGAAGGGGCCGGGCCCACCGGATCACCTACAACCATTGGCAAGCCACCGGAGAACGGTCGGTTGCTAGTTGCGATCGCTGCGGGTCCGGCCCGCCCACCTGCCGCCCAGCGATGACAACTGGTAACGGGCCGGCTCCACGAACAAAGGAGCACTTGGTGCCCGAGATAACCGTACAGGCCCTGGTGGGCGGGAAGACGCTCTCCTTCTCCACCGGCAAACTGGCTCAGCAGGCAGACGGCGCCGTTGTGGCCCGTCTCGGCGAGACCGAGATGCTGGTCACCGCCACCGCCAACAAGGCCATGAGGGAAGGAATCGACTTCTTCCCACTGACTGTGGACTTCGAAGAGCGAATGTATGCCGTGGGCAAGATCCCCGGCTCCTTCTTCCGTCGGGAGGGACGGCCCACGGAGGCGGCCACCCTGGCCGCTCGTCTGATCGATCGTCCGTTGCGGCCTTCGTTCGCAGAGGGCTTCCGCTGTGAGACGCATGTCGTCGTCACCACCCTGGCAGTCGACGGTGAGAATCCCCACGACGTGGTTGCCCTCAATGGCGCCTCGGCGGCCCTGATGATCTCGGGTATTCCCTTCGAGGGACCGATCGGGGCCACCCGTCTGGCGTTGAAGAAGGGCGAATGGATCGCTTTTCCCACCAATGCCGATCTCGACGAGTCGGTTTTCGAACTGGTGGTGGCCGGTGGCCGCAGTGCCGGCGGAGGAATCGACATCATCATGGTTGAAGCCGGCGCCACTCCTAATGGCCTCCGGCTGGTGGCCGCCGGGGATCCGCCGTCAGATGAGGCCACAGTGGCTGCCGGCCTCGAGCTCTCCAAGATCTCGATTGCCGAGGCCATCGACCTCCAGCTTCAGCTCCTCGAGAGGGCTGGGCGTTCCGAGACGGAGTGGCCCGTGGCGCTGGATTACACCCCGGAACTGGTCGCGCGGGTTGACGCCGCCGCTCGTCCCCGCCTGCAGGAGGTCATCAGGATCGCCGGCAAGGGGGAGCGCAACGAAGCCGAAGCGGCCGCCGCCAAGGCCGTAGCCGAAGAGTTGGCCATCACCGACGAGGACAAGGAGTCCTTCAAGCGGGCCTTCAAGGCCACCCTCAAGGACATGATGAGAGCCCGGGTGGTGGACGAGGGCGTGCGCCTCGATGGTCGTAGTGCCACCGACATCCGGCCGCTGCAGATCGAGGTTGGCGTGGTGGGCCGGACCCACGGGTCGGGGCTCTTTCAGCGGGGCGAGACGCAGGTGCTGAACATCACCACCCTGGGGATGCTGAAGATGGAGCAAATGCTCGACACACTCGCTCTCGAGGACTCCAAGCGCTACATGCATCATTACAACATGCCGCCCTATTCGACCGGGGAGGCCGGACCCATGCGGGGACCTCGCCGGCGGGAGATCGGGCACGGGGCATTGGCGGAAAAGGCCGTGCTTCCCGTAATCCCCAACCCTGACGAGT
>DATHSX010000335.1:0-18637 GCA_035463935.1 Acidimicrobiia bacterium
GGCACTGGCTCCGGCGGTGTGCAGGGCCGCGGCGAGGGCCTCGGAGTGATCGCCGGGGAAGACTGCGACTTCCACCATCTAGAGGATCGGTAGGTAGGTGTCCAGCTCGAAGAAGCTCACGTGATGCTGGTATCGGTCCCACTCGTTGCGCTTGTTGCGCAGGAACCAGGCGAAGACGTGTTCGCCGAGGGCTTCAGCCATCAACTCAGACCGCTCCATGCGGTCGAGGGCCTCGGCCAGAGTCTCGGGCAGGCGAGTTATCCCGGCGGCCTGTCGTTCGGCCGGAGTCAGGGCATGAACGTTCTCGGCCACCTCGGGTCCCAGCTCATAGCCGTTGCGGATTCCCGCAAGACCCGCTGCCAACACCGCCGAGAGGGCCAGATACGGATTGGCGGCAGCGTCGGGGGAGCGGTATTCGACCCGCACACTCGCTGCCTTGCCCTTCTTGGCCAACGGCACCCTGACCAGCGCCGATTGATTGTTGCGGGCCCATGAGATGTAGATGGGGGCATCGAAACCAGCCACGAGCCGCTTGTAGGAGTTGACCCACTGGTTCGTGACCGCCGTGATCTCCGGGGCATGTCTCAACAATCCCGCCACAAATTGCTGGCCTACCTTGGAGAGCCCGATTCCGGAACTGGGGTCGGCAAAGGCGTTGCGGTCACCTTCGAACAACGAGAGATGCAGGTGCATCCCCGAACCGTCATGATCCTCCAGCGGCTTGGGCATGAACGTGGCATAGATGCCATGTTCCCCGGCCACCTCCTTGACCGTCAACCGGAAGGTCATGATGTTGTCGGCCATGGTCAAGGCGTCCGTATAGCGCACGATGATCTCGTGCTGGCTGGGCGCTACCTCATGGTGGGAATGCTCCACCGGGATCCCCATCAGCTCGAGAGCGTTGATGGTCTTGCGCCGGTACTCCTGGGCGGTGTCGAGCGGAGTGAGGTCGAAGTAGCCCCCTCGATCGAGGACCTGTGGTTTGGGTCCGGAATCCTGGAAGTAGAAGAACTCGAGCTCGGGCGCGACATAGAAGGTGTAGCCGAGCTCGGCGGCCACTTGCAGGTTGCGCTTGAGTACTCCCCGGGGATCGCCTTCGAACGGGGCCCCGTCCGGGGTGACGATGTCACAGAACATCCTGGCCACCTGCTGATCGGGCCGCCAGGGCAGGATCTGGAAAGTAGCCGGATCGGGGCGGGCCAGCATGTCGGCCTCCTGGACCCGGGCGTAGCCGTCGATCGCCGAACCATCGAACGTCATCCCTTCCTCAAAGGCGACCTCGAGCTCCGCCGGACTGATCGACACCGACTTCAGAAATCCCTGGACATCGGTGAACCAAAGCCGCACAAAGCGAATCCCCCGCTCCTCAACCGTCCGCAACACATACTCGGCCTGCTTGTTCATAACCATCCTGAGCTCTTGAACTTGCGGTACAGGATCCCGCATGCCAGCACCATTAGCGCCAGGACCGCCGGATATCCCCACACCTCGTCGATCTCCGGCATGTACCGGAAGTTCATACCCCAGATCCCCGCCAGCATGGTAGGTACGGCCGCGATCGCCACCCAGGCCGAGATCTTGCGCATGTCGTTGTTCTGACGGACGCTGACCTGGGTCAGGTTGGCCTCGAGGATCGAGGTCAGCAGGTCGCGGAAGGCCGTGATCTTGTCGACCACTCGCACCAGGTGGTCATGGATGTCGCCGAAGTAGTCGTGCAGCTCGCGGTTGATGGCGGGAAGGTTGCCCCGCGCCAGGCGGGAGATCGGCTCCAGCAGGGGGGCGGTGGCCTGGTGGAATTGAAGAACCTCACGCTTGAGCTTGTAGATGCGCTCGGTCGGGGTCGACTCTCGATCCGAGAAGACCAGATCCTCCAGCTCGCGGATATCGCCGTCGAGCCCATCGAGCACCTCGGCGTAGTCGTCAACCACCCGGTCGAGGATGGCCAGGACCACGGCGCTCGGGCCGAGTCGCAGCTCGTCGGGCTGGTGTTCCAGGGCACGCCTCACCTCCACGAGCCTCGAGGCTTCCCGGTGGCGCACGGCGACCACGAAGTCCTTATCAACGAAGAGGAGGATCTCCCCGAGTTCGATCACCTCGACCGGATCGACGTAGCGAGCCGGTTTGAGCACCAGGAGCAGCGTCTCGTCATAGATGTCGAGCTTGGGCCGTTGATGGGCGTGGATGGCGTCCTCCACGGCCAGTTCGTGGAGGTCGAATTCCTTGCTGACGGCATCGAACTCCTCCGCGGTGGGTTCGAAGAGCCCGATCCAACAGAAGGTGCGGGGGTCGGCGGAAGCCGCCCTGGCCCCGTCCAGGACGAATGGCCCCGGCAGCCGCATGCCGTCCCGGTACAGCGCAGCATCTACGAACACGAACGAAAGCTAGTCGGGCGGCTCGGTCAATCCTGGCGGCCGCGCACGCGGCCCGCGCCACCCGTATTACTCATCGTTTCTCGGACGTTCGTGGAGGCCCGGGAAAGAAGGCGTTGGTTCTTTCCATGTACTCCCGGTAGCCGGGTCGCCGGGTCGTGATGGTCTTTTCGAGCAGGCCTGCCCCCGAGTACCTGATGAGCAGCGCCGTCATGATCAGAGGCCCGAGGATCGTCCACCAGTGCCCGGAGGCTGCCGCTATCAGGTACAAGCCCCACCACACACAGAAATCTCCGAAGTAGTTGGGGTGGCGGGTATAACGCCATAAGCCGCGGTCCATCACCTTTCCCTGGTTGGCCTGGTCGGCCTTGAAGGACGCCAGCTGGAGGTCGCCCACGGTCTCGAACGTCAGGCCGATGGCCCAGATGAGCACCCCGGCGATCAAGAGCCACGTCGGGCCGCCGTCGGGATCCGGTCGGGCAACCCCGGCCTGTACCGGAAGTGACACCAGCCACATCAACAGACCTTGGAGGCCGAACACGGTTCCCAGGCTGACCCAGAAAAAGCTGGCGCCGTGCTTGTCCCGCATAGCCCGGTAGCGAAAGTCCTCTCCCTTGCCGGCGTTGCGCCAGGTGAGGTAGGCGGTCAAGCGCAGTCCCCAAAGCGTGGTCAGGGCGACCAGCAACAGCGCCCGGTTGGCACCGGCTCCCTGCGGGTTGGAGATGAAGTAGACCGCCCAGCTCACCAGGACGAACCCGAGCCCCCAGATCAGGTCGACGATCGAGGCGTTTCTAACCAGCCCGCTGAGGACCCACGTGATCGCCATGAGGCCAAGAACGGTCAGAGCGGCGGTGAGGAGGGCGTCACCCATGCGCGGTCACGGGCTGGGGGCCTAGCGCCGATAGCCAGTCATCCATCTCTTGCCAGACCCCGAAGAGCCACTCCGTTATCTCAGCCCTGCCCTGCGGTACCTGATCGAACGGGACCCGGGTCAACCGGACTGCGACGGTTCGTCCCACCATCCCTCCATTCCAGATGTCCTTGAGGTCGGCAAACCCGTCGAGGCCGTGATGGGCCATGACCACGACATCGGCCCTGGACGCTTCGAGCAGCGCCAGTACGCCTCCCGGCCGGGGCGGGAGCAGAAGGCGCAGGCCGGAGGCCAGCCGATGGAGCCTCGGGTTGCGTTGCGCCAGGATTGCGAGGGCGCGTCGCTGCTTGGCGGGCGTGAAGCGTGTGCCCTCCGGGAAGATCACCAGCCCGTCAGTTGGGGTCAATCCCGTTCCCAGGCGACGCAACGCGGCCAGTTCGCTCTCGGTGTCGCCCCCGCCTCGATCCACGAAGTGGTTGGGCAGCCAGTTGCCGGCGATGTCGAGGGCTGGATCGATCAGCAGTTCTCTCTTGATGACATAGCGCAGCTTCAGGCGCTGGGACCGCGAGAAGAGCTGGAAGGGAAGGATGTTGTCGACGATGGAGGCGTGCCTCGAGAGCACCAGAATGGGGCCGGGTGCGGCGAGCCCACCGCCTTCGATCGCCAACTCCAGCCGGAAGATCAAACGGGCTGCCTCCCACAGGTAGTTCGCCCACCAACGCTGGAGGGCGTAGGTCATCCTCACCAGCCGGGCCCGGGCCCGCCCGAACCCGGTGAACAACCACACCACCAGAAACCCGAGCATCGCAAAGATCTCGGCCGATAGGTAGGCCAGCAGGAAGGTCACGAGCCGCCCCGCCACCGGCGTCGTCCCCGCCCGCAAGGCTCGCCAGCCGTCCACCACCATTGCGGAAACGAACAACACCGGGAAGAGCAGAAGGGATAATGCCCAGGCGATGAACACGGAAGGAATCGTGATGAGTCGCCGTGTCCAGCCGGGGAGGGATGCCACCAGCCAGTATCTAGCAGATCACGGGCGTCGTGGGACACGGCCTCCCGGGATAGGAAGGGCAGGGTTCGCGGCGTGAACAGCGTGATCACCGGGACGGGCATCGCCGCGCCGGAGACCGTCGTGACCAACGACGACCTGGCCCGGATCATGGACACAGACGATGCCTGGATTGTCTCACGAACGGGAGTTAGGCAGCGACGACTGGTCAGCCCGGGGGTGGGTGCCTCCGATCTCGGGATTCGGGCCGGACGGGAGGCCATCAAGGCTGCCGGGCTCGTTCCGGGAGAGATCGATGCGCTGGTCACAGCCACAATGACCCCCGACTATGTAGCTCCGGGAATCAGCGCGTTGGTCCAGCGAGGACTCGGGCTGGGTGAAGTACCGGCCTTTGATCTGCGCCAGCAGTGTTCCGGGTTCCTATACGGCCTCGACTTGGCCGATGCAATGATAACCAGCGCCCGGGCCAGCACCGTCCTGGTGGTAGGAGCTGAAGTGCATGCCGGCTTCCTTCCATGGGGGCCGCGCAACCCGGACGGGTCCCTGATCCCGGCTGATACTTTGCAACGTGAGGTCAACAACCGCTACCGGAGCTGGAGTGTCCTCTTCGGGGACGGCGCCGGCGCCATGGTCCTCCGGCGGGGACAGGAAGGTGCGACCGGAGTACTGGCCTCCAGCCTTTTCACGGATGGTTCCCAGTTCGAGTTGATCATGGTTCCCGGAGTGGGTTTCCGCCATCAGCCGTACGTCGATCACGGCCGGCTCGACGAGGATTTGCACATGCCCGTGATGGACGGGGCCGGGTTGTACCGGCAGGCAGTCCGTCTCATGCCCGAGGCAGTGCGGGCCGTGGCCGCCCGGGCCGGGGTGGACACCAGCGAGATCGACCTGGTGATCGCCCACCAGGCCAACGACCGGATCCTGGAGGCGGTCCGGCGCCAGCTCGGCCTCCCCCCCGAGCGGGTGCCCTCCAACATCGGCTCCTGGGGAAACACCACAGCCGCCACGCTCCCCATCCTGTATCACGAAATGCGCATGGCGGGTCGGGTCCAGCCGGGGATGCTGGTCTGCTTTACAGCCTTCGGGGCCGGAGCGCACTGGGGGGCGTTGCTCTACCGGGAGCCTTGAGGCGGTGACTGCCCTGTCGGCAACGGAACCGCCCACCTGTCATTACCCTTAGATCATGCCCCGGATCCGCGCCGCTTCGATCGAGGAGCACAAGGCATTGACCCGGCGCCAGATCCTCGATGCCGCCCGGGAGCTGCTGGCCGAAGTCGGTACCGCCGAGATCGGGTTGGGCGAGCTCGCCGCGGTGGCCGGGATCGGCCGCACCACCCTGTACGAGTATTTCCGGGATCGAGACGACCTCATCGCCTCGCTGGTCGAAGAAGCCCTCCCTGGCGTCCTCGCCGAGTTGATCCACGGGGTCAATCCGGACCTGCCGCCCGACGAGCGGTTGCTTGACCTGGCGGAGAAGGTGGTGGAATTCGTGGCCACCGATCCCGTCTTGGGAATGATCCTTCACCGCGAGGCCCTCAGGCTCGGGCCGACCGCTCAGGACCGCATTCGGCTGGCTCACGGCGATCTCTCGGCGGCGATGATCAGCGTCTACCAGGAGGCCGTCCGGCAAGCTCGGTTTCGGCCAATCCCTCCCGACCTGGCCGGCCGCCTGATGCAGGACACCATGATGTCGGCTGCCCGGGCCGTCATCGCGGCCCCGGATCGCATGGCCGAGGTGACCAGCGTGCTCCGGCAATTCCTGGCTGGCGGCCTGTCCTGATCCGTCCGAGCTCTGCTGTTCACCCCGAGGGGCGCTGAACCGATCAAAATGGGTACGGCAGGCATGAACGACCGCTACATCAACCGTGAGCTGTCCTGGCTCGACTTCAACTCGAGGGTGCTGGCCCTGGCCGAGAACCCCGGGGTTCCGCTGCTGGAACGGGCTCGGTTCCTGGCCATCTGGTCGTCCAACCTCGACGAGTTCTATCAGGTGCGCGTGGCTGGTCTGCACGACCAGGTGGGAAGGGGAATACGCCTGCCCACTCCCGACGGTCTGACGCCGCTCGAAGCGCTCGGCCGGGTCCGGGATCTGGTGGACGGCCAGTACGAGCGCGCCGGCAAGGTCTTCATCACCGACCTCGCCCCGCGGCTGGCGGCCGCCGGAATCGGCTTCTCGGACTACTCGGGTCTGGACACAGAAGACCGCCATTACATGGATGCCCAGTTCCGCGAACGGGTCTACCCGGTGGTCACCCCGCTCGCCGTCGACCCCTCGCACCCATTCCCCTACATCTCCAACCTCTCGTTGAATCTGGCGGTGGTAGTTCGCAATCCGGAGTCGAACGTGACCCGGTTTGCGCGGGTCAAGGTTCCCCCGATCCTGCCCCGATTCGTGGTGCTTCCCGATGGGGAGAGGTTTGTGCCTCTGGAGCAGGTGATCGCGGCTCATATCGGCGACCTCTTCCCGGGGATGGAGATCAGGGAGCATCACGCCTTCCGGGTGACACGAAATGCCGACCTGGAGATCGAGCAGGAAGGCGAGGAGGAGGGTGACCTCTTGCTCACCATCGAAAGCGAGCTGACCAGACGGCGATTTGGGAAGGTCGTCAGGCTCGAGGTGGCACCCGACCTGCCGGCCGAGGTCCTCGAACTCCTGCTCAGGGAGATGGGCGCCTCTGAAGATCAGGTCTACACGGTGGAAGGCCCCCTGGATCTCGGTGGTTTGGCCACCCTTACCTCGCTTCCCCGCGACGATCTCAAGTACGCCTCTTTCAACGGGGTGGTGCCGGCGCGAATGGCCCCGGTCGATGGGGTGCTGGTGGACGTGTTCCGGGCCATCCGCAGCGGGCCGGTCATGGTCCACCATCCCTATGACGCCTTTGCGGCCTCCACCGAGGCCTTCATCGCCGCCGCGGCTCGTGACCCCCGGGTCCTGGCGATCAAACAGACCCTCTACCGAACCAGCAGCGATAGCCCGATGATGCAGTCCCTCATGCACGCCGCCAACGAAGGCAAGCAGGTCGTGGCTCTGGTCGAGTTGAAGGCCCGCTTCGACGAGGAGCGAAACATCGAGTGGGCGCAACGCCTCGAGGACGTCGGGGTCCACGTCGTCTACGGAGTGGCGGGCCTCAAGACCCATACCAAGATCTCTCTGGTTGTGAGGGACGAGGGCGACACGATTCGCCGCTACTGCCACATCGGGACCGGGAATTACAACGAGACGACCGCCAGGGTCTATGAGGACCTCGGGCTTCTCACCGCCGACCCTGACATCGGGGCCGATCTATCCGACCTCTTCAACTTCTTGACCGGCTACAGCCGTCAACGCAGCTACCGCAAGCTGGCAGTGTCTCCCGAAGGGGTCCGGAGCCGGCTGGTGGAGTTGATCCAGCGCGAGGCGTCCGCAGCCGACGGGAACATCACCATGAAGATGAACTCCCTGGTCGATCAGGGCATGATCGACGCCCTGTATGCCGCCTCGGAGGCCGGGACGCGCATCGACCTGATCGTGCGGGGCATCTGTTGCCTCATCCCGGGAGTGCCAGGGATGTCTTCCAATATCCGGGTGAGGTCGATCGTGGGGCGTTATCTCGAGCATTCGCGGATCTTCCGATTCGGCTCGCGTCCCCGGGACCGCGTCTTCCTGATTGGATCGGCCGACCTCATGCCCCGCAACTTGGACCGGCGGGTCGAGGCGCTGACCCCCGTGGAGGACGCCGACCTCCAGTTCCGCCTCGACGAGATCATCGAGGTGCTCATGGCCGATGATGAGCTGGCGTGGGAGCTGGGAAGCGATGGCATCTGGACCCGGGTAGCCACCGAACGGGGGGTGGACGCCCACGAGACCCTGCAGGGCTTGGCTCTGGCCCGGGCCCGGGCCCACATCTAGATCAAGGGCGGATAGATCCTTGGCAGATTGCTCAGCGATTGTTGACTCATTATTCTCTGAGCCGTGACATTGGCAGAGCAGGCAATGGTTCATGCCGCCCTCGGCGACATCACTCGCCTGAGAATCATCACTGAACTCGAGTTGAGCGACCACACGTTTCAGGAATTGACCGATCTGGTCGGGCTGCGGGGCAACCTGGTCGCCCATCACCTTGAGGTTCTGGAACGGGCCGGGCTGATCACACGCCACATATCGGAGGGCGACCACCGCCGTCGCTATATCGGCTTGAATCCGCAGCCCCTGCGCGGATTGCTGCACCCCCGACGAATAGCGGCCCGCGCCGTCCTGTTCGTGTGCACCACCAACTCTGCCCGGTCCCAATATGCTGCCGCGGCCTGGCGGCGCCGAACCGGGCTCGCTGGCGACAGTGCGGGGATCCAGCCGGCTGATCGAGTCCATCCGCGGGCAGTCCAGGTGGCCAGGGAGGTAGGCCTCGATCTGGGGGCCTGCGAGCCCAAAGGCTACGACCATCTGGGCCCCGGCTTCGACCTGGTGGTGTCGGTTTGTGACCGCGCTCGTGAAGCCGACCTACCCCTTGCCCTCCCCCGCCTGCACTGGTCGGTCCCCGACCCCGTGGTTGCAGGGACCTTGCGATCGTTCCGTAGCGCCTTTGCCGACATCGACGAGCGCATCGGCCGGCTCGCGACCGCAGTGAGCCCCGGGTTCGCAGGTTCCCCTCTTCTCAGACAGCAATCGCGGATGACAACGAAAGAGGCCCGGGCATGAGCGCCATCCTGTTTCTGTGCGTGCACAACGCCGGCCGCTCGCAGATGGCCGCCGGATTGATGCGGCATCTGGCCGGGGATCGGGTGGAGGTGTTCTCCGGTGGGTCGGAGCCTGCGGTCGAAGTCAATCAGGTCGCGGTGGCGGCGATGGCCGAAGTGGGCATAGACCTCAGTACGGAGATCCCGCAGCCGTGGGCCGACGAGATCGTCAGGGCCGCGGACGTGGTTGTGACGATGGGGTGCGGCGACGCCTGCCCGGTATACCCCGGAAGACGATACCTCGACTGGGAGGTGGAGGACCCGGCGGGCCAGCCGATCGAAGTGGTCCGGGAAATTCGAGATGATCTGGAGACTCGGGTTAGAGGGCTTCTCGCCGAGCTGGGTGTGCCGGTCCGAGCCTGAACGAGGGTAAGACAAATGTTCACCTGGTGTTCACCTGGCGGCTGGATGCCGGTTAACAGGACTCCTTAGGTTCACTCTGCCTGGCAAGGAACCGGGTCCGCTCACCGAAGCGGCGCCTCCCCAGAAGGAGACCTCGACGAAATGAACCGCCCCAAGCTATTCGCGGTGACGGCCGCCCTGGCTCTGATGATTGCCGCCTGTGGAAGTGATGCTGAAACGACCACTACAGGCGGAGCAACCACAACGAGCGGCACCAATCAGACCACTAACGCCACGACCGATGAAGGTCTACCGCTGATCGATCCGCTGGAGGTGAGCGGCGACATCGTCACTGCTGGCAGTTCCACTGTCTTTCCCCTGACGGAGGCGGTCGCGGCTCAATTCGAGGAGGACGGCTACGGCGGACAGATCACGATCGATTCGGTTGGCACCGGAGCCGGGTTCGAGCGTTTCTGCGAGGCCGGGGAGACCGACATTTCCAACGCGAGCCGGGCGATCAACGAGGAGGAGATCGCGCTGTGCGAAGCAATCGGTCGGAGTCCGATCGAATTCCGGGTAGGCACCGACGCCCTGGCCATCGTCGTCAGTCCGAGCAACTACTTTGTTGACAATCTGACCATCGAGCAGCTCGCCGTTGCCTTCTCAACGGCCGCGACCTGGGCCGATGTCGACCCCGGTTTCCCCCCTCATCCGATCGCCCGGTTCTCGCCCGGAACCGACTCGGGAACGTTCGACTACTTCGTTGAGGTGATCTTTGACGAGGATCCCGAGCCGCTGCTGGCCGCCTCCAATCTGCAGCTGTCCGAGGACGACAATGTCCTGGTGCAGGGCGTGGAGGGCGACACCTGCACCGAAGGAGACCCCACGACCTCGTGTGCCATCGGCTACTTCGGATACGCCTACTACTCGGAGAACTCGGGCGCTCTGTCCATCGCCAGCGTGGAGGGTGTAGAGGCGTCGGCGGACAACGTTGGCAACGGGACCTACCCGCTCGCCCGTCCGCTGTTCATCTACAGCGACGCCGGGATCATGGCCGAGAAGTCACAGGTTGCGTCCTTCATCGCCTACTACCTGGATGTGGTCAACGACGTGATTGCCGACGTCGGGTACTTTCCCGCACCCGAGGCCGATCTGCAGTCGTCGATCGAGGCGTGGATCGAAGCGGCCGGAACGTGAGCATCGCAGGTTGGCGTGATTCGGCGCCCACCCTCGATACCTAGGATCAGCACGCCTCGATGGCCATTCCAACCGCCACCGCCACCGACGGATCCAGACTCGAGCTTCATCGGCGCCGGCGCCCGGTGGAGGCCCTGGTCCATGGGCTCCTCTTCTTCGCCGGGGCAGTGTCGATCCTGACCACCCTCGGTATCGTCTATGAACTCGGGCACGAAGCGTGGCTCTTCTTCGGTGACCCCCAGGTCTCCTGGGTGGAGTTCCTGACCGGGACGGAGTGGCAACCGAGCATTGGTCGGTTCGGCATCTTCCCCCTCGTTCTGGCCACACTTCTCACCAGTGTCATCGCCATGGTGGTGGCCCTGCCCATCGGGCTCGCCGCCGCCATCTACCTCGCGGAGTACGCCTCCAAGAGGGTTCGCAGCTTCTTCAAGCCTGTCCTCGAGGTGCTGGCGGGGATCCCGACCGTGGTCTTCGGGTACTTCGCCCTCACCTTCATGACCCCGCTCCTGCGGATGGTCTTTGGCGCCGGCACCGTGGAGATCTTCAACGACGCCTCGGCCGGGATCGTGATCGGGATTCTGATCATCCCCCTGGTCAGCTCGCTGGCCGAGGACGCCCTCACCGCCGTCCCCCGCAGCCTGCGCGAGGCTTCGCTGGCACTGGGGGCGACGAGATTCGAGACGACTCTGAAAGTGGTAGTGCCAGCCGCCCTGTCGGGGATCTCGGCGGCGTTCGTTTTGGCGATCTCTCGGGCCATCGGGGAGACGATGGTCGTGGCGATCGCGGCCGGGGCCGGACCCAAGAACTTCACGTGGGGCGAGGACAGCCTGTTCGGTTTCATCCTGAACCCGTTCAAGGCCGGCGAGACGATGACCGGGCACATCGTTCGTATCTCGGGGGGCGACCTCGGCTACGGATCGATCGACTACAGCAGCCTCTTTGCCATCGGCCTCACGCTCTTCGTGCTGACTCTGGGCCTCAATTTGCTCAGCCAGCGCATCGTCCGGCGCTTCCGGCAGGTGTACGAATGAGCCCCGCGGAAGCGGCGGTCGTCCGAGAGGCAGTTGGCAATCGCTTCCCGGAGGGAGACGAGGCAATCAGACACGGCCGTCGCAGGCAGCGGCGGGGCACGACCTATCGAGTGGCCTTCCTGGCGGCGCTGGCGCTCGCTGTGCTCGCGCTGTTGACCCTGCTGTTCACGGTGGTCAACCAATCCTTCGGACTGGTTGCGATCGAAGAGACAATCCCGCGGGACGACCTCGTAGCCGAACTCGGACTGCCAGCCGGCACCGATCTGGCCTCAGTGGAGATCAATGGCCTGGTAGCCATCCTGCAGAACCGTCTGTCGCGCAACGCCGGGCGGCGCTTGGAGCGCGATCAGCGGTTCTTCGCCGATCGGCTGGTGTTCGAACCGGCCGATAGCTGGGCGGAGGTCTGTGCGAGGCAGGAACCCGAGCCGGGATGCACTCTTCCGGCCCGGGATCAGGCGAACGTCTATCAACTCGTCCTCGAGAAGGTGGTCGAGCCAGACATCGTCGCGAGTTGGAGCCTGACATCCTCCCTCGTGGATCGAACGGCTATTGAAGCCGAGATCGAGGAGGAGTTCCCGGATGCTGTAGTTGATTTCCGGTCATGGGTATCGCCCTCCTTCATCAGATCTCCGCAGCACCCTGATCCGGAACTGGCGGGGATCAGGACCGCCATCCTGGGTTCGCTCTGGGTGCTGGCACTCGCCATCCTCGCCGCGTTCCCGATCGGGGTGGCGGCGGCCGTCTACCTCGAGGAGTACGCCTCCGACAACTGGATCAGCCGTCTGATCCGAACCAATATCAACAATCTGGCCGGCGTGCCCTCGATCATCTATGGGATGCTCGGGTTGGCGATCTTCGTCAGGGCACTGGAATCGATAACCAGCGGCTCGGCACTGGGCGCGGGCAATGACGGCGGAGTGGCCAACGGGCGGACGATTCTCTCGGCCAGCCTCACCCTGGCCCTTTTGGTCTTGCCGGTGGTGATCATCAGCTCGCAGGAAGCCATCAGGGCCGTTCCCCAGTCATTTCGCCGGGCCGGCCTGGCGCTGGGCGCCACCAAGTGGCAGACGATACGTGCCCACGTCCTCCCCAACGCCACCCCCGGGATACTGACCGGCACGATCCTCGCCATGGCCCGGGCGTTCGGCGAAACCGCGCCTCTGGTCGTGGTCGGTGCGTCGACTTTCATTACGGTCGATCCCGATGGTCCCTTCTCCAAGTTCACCGCCTTGCCCATCCAGATCTTCCAATGGACCTCGCGGCCCCAGGAGGAGTTCCAGCATCTCGCCGCCGCCGCCATCCTGGTGCTGCTGGTGTTGCTCCTCACCCTCAATGCCACCGCCATCCTGCTCCGTAACCGGTTTCAGAGGAGCTACTAGATGGAGACTGTCGAGAGTGCCAGCCTGGTCGAGGATGTCAAGATGGCCGACCTGACGATCGAAGCCGGCGCTGCCCGACCTCACGACCACCCCGTGGCTGTCGAGACCCGGGACCTGGCGGTGTACTACGGCGCCTTCCGGGCCGTGAAGGACATCAACGTCGCCTGCGTGACGAACATGATCACCGCCTTGATCGGGCCGTCGGGATGCGGCAAGAGCACCGTCCTCAGGTCGTTCAACCGCATGAACGACCTCATCCCCGGGGCGCGGGTCGAGGGCGAGGTCCGTCTGGATGGGATCAACATCTATGGCCCGGCGGTCGACCCCGTGGAGGTACGGCGCCGGGTCGGAATGGTGTTCCAGAAACCCAATCCCTTTCCCAAGAGCATCTTCGAAAACGTGGCATGGGGAGCCCGCGTCAACGGTTTCAAGGGCAACCTCAACGAGCTGGTGGAGGGAGCTCTCCGCCAGGCAGCCCTCTGGGATGAGGTCAAGGACAAGCTGCGGGAGAGCGGCTACTCCCTCTCGGGCGGACAACAGCAGCGTCTGTGTATTGCCCGGGCGATCGCGCTGAAACCCGAAGTCGTGCTGATGGATGAGCCGACCAGCGCCCTGGACCCGGTCGCCACCCTTCGCATCGAGGAGTTGATCGGAGAGCTGAAGGAGAGGTACACGATCGTGATCGTTACCCACAACATGCAGCAGGCGGCCCGCGCTTCCGATTTCACCGCGTTCCTGAACATGGACGAAGATCGGGCCGGCTATCTGGTCGAATATGGACCGACCGAGGCGATCTTCACGAAGCCCCGGCAGCAAACGACAGAGGATTACATCACCGGCCGGTTTGGCTGAAAGGCGAAAGCGAATGACCGACATGCGTCAGCACTTTCATCAAGAGATGGCAGATCTTGAACAGACCCTGCTCAATGTTGCCGATCAGGCCGAACAGATGGTGGGCATGGCTATCGACGCGGTCTGCCTGCCGGACATGGATCTGGCGGCCCGGGTCGTGCAACTGGACACCCACATCGATCGCACGTATCTGGAGGTGCACGATCGCTGGATGGCACTCATGGCGCGCCAGCAGCCCATGGCGGGAGACCTTCGCATGATGTCGGTGCTTCTTCATCTCAACACCACGCTCGAGCGAATGGGTGACCAATGCGTCAACATCGCCAAGCTTGCCCAGGTCACCTTCGGACTTCCCCGGTCCGAGCGCATAGTCGCCCAGATCAGGGAGATGGGCGACCTGGTCCGCCCGATGATCCGCACCGGGGTGGAGGCTTTGGTGCGCCGCGACCTCGACGAGGCCCGGCTCTTGCCGGCAATGGACGAGCCGATCGACCGCCTCAACCGCAACATGTACAAGGAGGTCGTGAACTGCGGATCCGACACGGCCCTCCTCGAATGGGCCACCCGGATGATGATGGTGAGCAGGGCTCTGGAGCGCATCGGCGACCAGGTAGTTGACATCGCCGAGCAGACCGCCTTCCTGCTTACCGGAGAAATGATGGAATTCAACGACGAGGCCCTGGGGAAGAGTGGCGACAACGGCAACGCCGCTTGAACCTCGGCCCCGCGTGCTGGTGGTCGAAGACGAGGCTGCGATCGTAGAGGCGGTCAGCTATGCCCTCGAGCTGGACGGGTTCCAGGTGGCGTCGGCCCCGTCCGGACGGGAGGGGCTCGAAGCCGCCCGTCGGCTTCATCCGGCCGTGGTGGTGCTCGATGTCATGCTTCCGGGGATGTCCGGTTTCGACGTTTGCCGCCAGCTCCGCCGGGAGTCCGACGTCCCCATCATCATGCTCACCGCCAAGGAAGGGGAAGCCGACAAGGTGGCGGGGCTGGAGCTGGGCGCCGATGACTACATAACCAAGCCATTCTCGATGAGGGAATTGGTAGCGAGGGTTCGCGCCCAGCTCCGCCGGGCCGCCCGGACGGGTGAGCTGGTCGGCGGCAACGAGGTGCTGAGGGGCGGTGCGATCGAACTCGATGTCGACGCCCACGAAGTGCGGGTCGCCGGCGAAGCGATCGGCATGCGTCCTAAGGAGTTCGACCTGCTGGAGTTCCTGATGCGGAGGCGAGGACGGCTGGTGACCCGCGAAGCCCTGATCGACGAGGTCTGGGGTCCCGGCTACTTCGGAGACACCAAGACGCTCGATGTCCATGTCAAGCGCTTACGCCAGAAGCTGGAGGTGGATCCGGCCCACCCGCGCCACATCGTCACGGTGCGGGGCTTGGGATACAAGTTCGTCGATGACTGAGCCAAGACAGTGGCTGGCGGGACGTCTGCTGACTCTGTACCTGCTCATCGTCGTGGCGGTCATCATCCTCCTCGGTTTGATGAGTGATCGTCTCATCAGCGGGCCGCGGCCAGGCCAGGCGCGCGTCGCGATCGCAGTCGGCGCAGTTCTGGCCGGACTGACCGTTGGTCTTCTGGCCCTGTTCATCGGTCGGGGAACGCGACTACTGCGGCAGCTGACTGCCACAGCCGAGGCGATGGCGGCCGGTGACCTGGCCAGGGACGTCCCCCGCGCCGCTTCCCCCGACCTGGATGGGATGGCCGTCGCGTTGAGCCGCATCGGTTCCGAGCTAACCCAGCGGATCGGGGTCAGCGAGGCGGGGAATCGCCTTCTCGAGCAGGTGCTGGGGGCAGTGCGACAGGGGGTAGTGGTCGTCGGTGAGGACGAACGGGTGCTGTACGCCAACCCGGCCGCCGCCGCCACGGTGCGGATATCGGAGTCCCTGCGCGGCCTCCTTCCCCACGGCCTCCAGACCCTGGTGGCGGATGCCCGGACGACAGGGGAGGTCGTCGAGGCGCGGTTCGACCATGGAACCCCGGTGCGGATCCTGCAGGCAACCGCAGTTCCTTTTCTCACCGAGCGCAGAGTGCTCCTGACCCTCTCCGATGTGACCGACGCCACGAGGCTCGAGGCGACCCGCCGGGATTTCGTCGCGTCGGCCTCGCACGAGCTGAAGACACCGGTTTCCGCGATTCTTGCCTCGGCCGAGGCCCTGCAGCTTGCGTTGGAGCGCGATCCCGCCTCGGCCCGCAGATTCGGAGAACAGATAGAACGGTCGGCGCATCAGCTGGCGGAGTTGGTCGGCGACCTTCTCGACCTGTCCCGGTTGGAGACGTCGTCGTTCGAAGCCACGGTTGTCCGGCTGGACCAGATTGTCGACGAAGAGGCTGGCCGCTTCCAGGCCAAAGCCAAGTCTGCGGGCGTGACGCTGGCGGTCACCACCGTCCCGGTTTCGATCGCCGGCAGTCACGAGGACCTCGGTCTGGCTCTGCGCAACCTGCTCGACAACGCCATCCGTCACACCCCCGGCCTAGGAGAGGTGAAACTCCGGGTGGCAGTAGACGGTGATCAGGCTCTGCTCGAGGTCGCGGACAACGGTGAGGGGATACCTCGCCGGGAGCTCCCGCGCATCTTCGAGCGCTTCTACCGGGTGGACGCGGCCCGCTCGCGAGCCACTGGCGGCACCGGCCTGGGCCTGGCGATCGTGCGTCATGTGGTCGAGCGAAATGGAGGCTCGGTCACCGTGGAATCCGAGCTCGGGCTGGGCACGACGTTCCGGCTCCGATTCCCGCTCGCCTAGTTGCTAGCTCCGGGGAGAACTACCCTGCGGGAGGCACCCGTCAGTCACGAGTGCATACAGGAGGAACCCAAGATGATCAACAGAACCACAGTTTCCAGGCTGCCAGTTTCTGGGCTAGTGGCCGGTCTGCTGTTACTGGCTCTGGTCGTAACCGCCTGCGGCGGGGGCGACTCGGGAGCAACCACCACGGCCGGAGGCACCGAGACCACGGCCGCCAGCGCGCTGCCCGACCTCGGGGGTCGGACCATCACCGTGGCCCTGGAGAACGCTTATCCGCCGTTCAACTACATCGATGAGACCACCGGTGAGCCGGTGGGATGGGACTACGACGCCGTCAACGCCATCTGCGAACGGTTGAACTGCGTTCCAGAGTTCGTCGAAACCGCCTGGGACGGCATGATCATTGCTGTGTCCCAGGGCCAGTTCGATATGGCGGCCGATGGCGTCACGATCACCGACGAGCGCAAGCAACAGGTGGATTTCTCTGATGGCTACCTCTCGGTTGAACAACGCCTGATGGTCCGTATCGATGAGGATCGCTTCGCCAGCGTGGATGAGTTTGCTGCCGGCGACTTCCGGGTCGGAACCCAGACCGGCACCACCAACTACGACACCGCGGTGGAGAACTTCGGAGTCGATCGAGTTGAGGCCTACGAGCAATTCGGCTTCGCCGTTCAGGCCCTGATCAACGCTGATGTCGATGCGGTCATCATCGACGACACGGCCGGTCAGGGTTATATCGGGGAGAACGCCGAGGACATCAAGCTCATCGAAGGCTCGCTGTCCTCGGATGTACTCGGCTTCGTCTTTCCCAAGGGTTCGGCCCTCGTAGAACCGGTCAACGCCGCTCTGGCAGCCCTCGAAGCCGACGGAACGCTGGAACAGATCAACACCACCTGGTTCCCGCCCATTTCCTAGCCGCCAGCCAAGCGAGGAGCGTCGGGCGCCTAGCCTGACGCTCCTCATGTCTCTTCCGGATCGCGGCTCTCCGCAAGCGCATGGCGGGATTGCGAAGCTGCGGGCGGATCCGCACGGTCAGATCCTCCTGGACCAGCCAGGCAAGGGTCTGGTGGTGCGGGGGGGTGAGTTCCCCTGGTGGTTGGTGGCGCTGGTCGCGCTCATCGGGTACCTGGGCTACTTGACCTTCTTCGATTCCAACTACGAGGGGGCGAAGAGGGCGGTGATTGGCGGGATACCGGTCACCATCCGGGCCACCCTCATCGCCTTTGGGCTGGCACTAATCCTCGGGCTGGTCGCCGGTCTGGGGCGGATTTCCCGGAATGTGTTCCTGCGCAACCTCGCCAGCCTGTACGTCGAGTTCATCCGCGGAGTCCCGATCCTCGTCCTGATCTTCACGGTGGCACTCGTTCTCATTCCCCCGATCAGCGACGCCCTCGGAATCCAGAATCGACTCAGCCAGGAATTGCGGGCGATTCTGGCCCTCACCCTCATATATGGCGGCTACATCGCCGAAGTCTTTCGGGCAGGCATCGAGTCGATCAGCCCGGGTCAGTCGGAGGCCGGGCGCTCGTTGGGGATGACCCGCGGCCAAACCATGCGCAGCATCGTTCTTCCCCAGGCGGTGCGCAACGTGCTTCCGGCCCTCGGCAACGACTTCATCGCGATGCTCAAGGACTCGTCCCTCTTGTCGGTCCTCGGGGTAAGGGAGATCACCCAGCAGGCCCGGCTGTTCGCCAATTCATCATTCCAGTTTCGGGAGGCATTCCTGGCGCTCACGTTCCTGTACCTGACCGGGACTCTGGTTCTGTCCCTTGGTGTGAACTGGTACGCCCGCAGGCTCTCCCGTGGCTGAGGCGGCGCCGGATCGGATAGTGGTGGAGGGCCTTTACAAGGACTTCGGCAGAGTGCGAGCCGTGGAGGATGTCAGTCTCCGCGTCAAGGTGGGGGAGGTGATGGTGATCGTCGGCCCCTCGGGCTCGGGCAAGTCCACGCTCCTCCGTTGTTTGAACCATCTAGAAGTGCCCACCAGCGGGGCGGTCTACATCGACGGGGTCCATCTCGAGGATCCGAAAACCGACATCAATCAGGTCCGGCGGGAAGTGGGGATGGTCTTTCAGCAATTCAACCTGTTCCCGCACAAGACAGTCCTGGACAACCTCACCCTG
>DATHSX010000336.1:0-1947 GCA_035463935.1 Acidimicrobiia bacterium
TTCACCTTCATCGTCGGCGAGGTGGCCACCGCCAAGTGCCCCAACTGCGGTGCCGAGGTGGCCACGGGCCGCGGCGCTGAAGGCAGATGATGGCGCGGCTCCGGCGCTTCCCCGATCATCGGATCATCGGCCGCCGCGACACCATGGTCGCCTACGACTGCGATGACCTCGATCAGTTCGCCGAGCTGTCAGCCGCCGCCGATCAGTTACACCTGGATCAGTCCAACAGCCTCCAATCCTTCGCACCGGACACTCTGGTCGAGGCGCGCAACCGGGGATTTCGCCCCGTCCCGTAAGGCAGTCGTGCCAGGCAGCGCGATCGGGCCAGGCAATTAACCTTGATGGCCAATCTCCCTTGAGCCCGATCACCCTTGAGCAGCGCCGTAGATCTCGGCTTCTACCTATTCAACCACCGGTTCGAGTAGTTCCTCGGCACAGTCGAAGTCGATCTGAGCGACCGCCCGTTCCTCACCCTGCAACTCCGTGAGGGCATCGAGGGAGCTGCCTGTGAGGCTCTGGGGATCCTGACCTTCGGTAATGGCCGCGAACCGATCCTGAATGTCGCGTTCGATCTCGTCGGGATGGCTGTAGTCGAAGCCTTCCTCGGCGATACAGTCCGACCAGGCTTCGATCGCGCTGATCACCCGCGGGTCCTGCTCGATGAGAACGTCGCCCGGATTGACATAGCTGGCGCTCAGCTCCTCCTCGTCGAACACCCGCTCGATGGCCGTGCGGGTGCAACCGCCGGTCTCCGAGAAGTCCTCGGCTTCGAGGGTCACGGCGAAAGTGGCTTGCTGATTCTCTCCATAAAGGGTCCGCAGATACGCGACCTGATCGGTCGAGGGAAGGGCGTCGAGGATGCGAGCGTTTTGCTCTCCGAGACCCAGCTCTACGGCTGGCTTGTCGAACTGGGTAGAGATTCCATACCCGTACTGCTCCCGATACTCCTCATCGGTGAGACCGGGTGCCGACTTGTCGGCCAGCATGGCACGCCGGACGGTCACGAAGTCGACCGGGACGTATTCGAAGCCGGCCTCCCTCATACAGTCGCCGATCAGGCTCTCCACCTGTTCGATGTTGGTCGTGAGCTGTTCCATGGTCAGGCCAAACTCTTCGGACCCAAACTCCGGACCGTCGCCTGCGGTGGTCGTCGAAGTATCGGGGGTGCTCGAACGATCTGGGGCACTCGTGTCTCCTCCGCAAGCCGCGGTCAGCAGCCCCACAATCAGCACCCACGCCACACCCCTGCGGGTTCGAACGGAGACTCTCACTCCATATGGGATCCGGCCACCCGACCACAGCGGCATCTCTGACCTCCTGGCAACACCTTCGCCGGCCTACTGAAGTTCGCCGGCCTAGTGAAGTTGACTGGGTTGCGGCCGTCAATCCACCCGTCGATCCCTTGCGTTCGTCGGGCGATCAGGTAGCGTCCGGCTCGATACCAGGGAGGTAACGCGGTGGCCGCCGCCGCGCGGGGCAGGAGATGATCATGGAACGTCGCAGGGTCGCCTTATTGGTTGTGGGCTCGGTGGTGGTTTCATCCGTTGCCGGATGGGTCGCCGGGTCACAGATTCTTTCGCCCGCCGAGGCGGCGGCAAGGACCGCCGCTCCAGAACCGTCAGCGATCCTGGTGGCCGCCGAGGAGCGGGTTCTGTCAGCTGATGTGGTGACCCGCGGGACGGCCCGGTTCGGCTCGCCCCAAGACCTTGTGATGGCCGCCTCGGCCCTGAAAACCGACGCCGGAATCGTGGCGCGGGTTCCGCTGGTGGGCGCGGAATTGACAGAAGGTGACGTTGCGGTCACCGCCTCGGGCCGGCCCCTGTTTGTGCTCGTCGGTGAGCAGCCGGTTTTCCGGGACATGGGTCCGGGCATTGAGGGCGAGGATGTCCGTCAGTTGCAGGAAGCTTTGACTCGGCTCGGCTTCTTTGCCGGGACGGTGGACGGGAT
>DATHSX010000337.1:0-2390 GCA_035463935.1 Acidimicrobiia bacterium
ACAGAGGAACTCCTAACTCGCTTGCCAGGGCCTCACCGCCGCCCCGGCCGAAGATCTCGTAGCGTTGGCCGTCGTCGGCGGTGAACCAGCTCATGTTCTCGATCACCCCCATCACTTCCTGATTGACAGTGTCGGCCATGAGGGCGGCGCGCCGTGCCACTCGTTGCGCCGTGGGCTGGGGGGTGGTGACCAGCAGGACCTGGGCCCGGGGCAGGAACTGGCTCATCGAGATGGCGATGTCGCCGGTCCCCGGGGGCATGTCCACTATCAGGTAGTCGAGGGCGTCCCAGAACACGTCGGTGAGAAACTGCTCGATGGCCTTGTGCAGCATGGGACCCCGCCACACCACCGCTTTGTCGTCGGGCACGAAATAGTCCATCGACATCGCCCGCACCCCGTGCGCGGTGGGAGGAATGATCGACTGATCGATGACCACCGGCGGGTCGGTGATCCCGAGCATCCTGGGAATGGAGAACCCCCAGATGTCCGCATCGATGACTCCGACCCTCTTCGCCAGCCGAGCCAGGGCCACCGCCAGGTTGGTGGTGACCGATGACTTGCCGACTCCACCCTTGCCCGAAGACACCGCGATGACCCTGGTCGTCGACCCGGTCTGACCCACCCGGGGCCCCGCCGATTCCCGCAGCCGGGTCATCAGGGCAGAGCGGGCCTCGTCATCCATCACCTCGGGCTCCAACGTCACTCGATCGCCGACGGCCGCGGTGATCCGTCGCTGGAGTTCCTCCCAATAGGGATAGTTCGGGACCGGAAGAGCGATCACGACCTTGAGACCGGCCAGCAGACCCCGATCCACTGAAGAAACCATCGACAGCTCGGAGAGGCTACGGTCCAACAACGGGTCGATGACAGCATCGACTGCCTGTCTGTGATCTTGGGAGGCGGGCACGGTTTTTCCCTACCCAGATAGTGACTAGAAGGGCCTGGTCACTATAGTTTCGAGCGGGAATGACCGATCCAGCCCTGGATTCGAGCGGTCTCGACCGCAGCATCGGCGACTTGACCGCGGCCCTCGGCGACCCCACCCGCCGCGGCATCTACCTGGCAGTCAGGCAGTCTCCCGAGCCGGTGACGAGCGCCCGGATCGCCGAACTATTCACGATCCATCCCAACGTCGCCCGCCACCATCTGGACCGCCTGGCCGAAGATGGCTATCTGCGAGTCACCCACCAGCGGCGCAATGGCCGGACCGGCCCCGGCGCGGGTCGGCCGGCCAAGTGCTTTGAAGCGACCTCGAAATCCATCTCGCTGCATCCCGGCCGGCGGTACGACCTGCTGGTGGAGTTGCTGGTGCGAGTGCTGGATCGGGTCAAGTCCGAGGGGATCGGCCTCATTGCCGAGCAGGTCGGGCGAGATTACGGCCGCGAGATCGCGCAATCGATCGGAACCCCCCAGGATCCCGGCTACGAGGCGGCGGTGCAGGCCCTGGTGCGGGTCATGGGCGGGGTCGGCTTCGAGGTGAGCGCCGATCCCCGCGGCCAGCGCCTGCTCACGAGCCACTGCCCCTTCGGGGAGGCGGCCACCGGGCATCCGGAGGTGATCTGCTCGCTGGACCGGGGCATGGTGGCGGGAATCATGGGCGCCCTGCAACAGGACTGCCGGCCGGTGGTGATCCCCCACACCGACCTCGATCAGGATTGCGTCACCCAGGTCCCGGTAACGATCGGACGCCGCGCCGCCGTTTGAGTCCGGCCGCGAAAGTTCACCCTTCTTTTCGGGCCTGCGATCGATCGCGGGAGTTGCTCCCTGGGAGCATCCGGGCCCGCGGGGGGCCCTCGGTACACTCGAATCGAGCCTGTAGCTCGACCGTTGAACCAACGAAAGTCACTCATGAACGCTGAAGCACTCCCAACCGCTCTGGGCGAGCGCCGGATCGCACCGCTGGCGGCCGTGCCGGGGAGCGATCACCTGCCCTATTCGATCAGGGTCCTGCTGGAGGCCGCCCTGCGCCGCCTCGACGACAAGCTGGTCCACCAGTCCGACATCGAAAGGATCGCGGCATACGACGCCCGCCGGGTTGGCGAACAGGAGATCCCCTTCATCCCGGGACGGGTGATCCTGCAGGACTTCACCGGCGTGCCGGCGGTGGTCGATCTGGCGGCGATGAGAGCGGCCATCGTGCGCATGACCGGAGATGCGGCGGCCGCTGCCAAGGTGAATCCGGGGGTGGTCTGCGATCTGGTGGTCGATCATTCGGTCCAGGTCGATGCCTTCAATCGGCCCGATGCCCTCCTCATCAACAGCCGCAAGGAGTTCGAACGCAACCAGGAGCGGTACGAGTTTCTCAAGTGGGGCCAGCAGGCTTTCAGCAACTTCCGAGTCGTGCCTCCCGCCACCGGAATCGTGCATCAGGTCAACCTCGAGTACCTGGC
>DATHSX010000338.1:0-3341 GCA_035463935.1 Acidimicrobiia bacterium
CGTTGGTGACACGGCTGAGCAACTCTCCCCGTGGCTGGCGATCGAAGTAACGCAGCGGCAGCCGGTTGAGCTTGTCCTCGATGTCGGATCGCATCCGGAATATGGTCCTCTGCACGGCACCGTTGAGGAGATAACCCTGGAGGAAGGCGAGCAGGGCAGAGCCGATGTAGAGGGCGAGCACGACCAGGAGTACCTGTCCGACGGCACGAAGGTCCACCCCCTGGCCCGGCACCACGTCGACGCCGGAGAGCAGATCGGCGATGCGCCCCTGACCCTGGGCTCGCGCCGCCTCGATCGCTTGCTCCTTGCTGATCCCCGCGGGCAGACGGCGTCCGACCAGGCCGGCAAATATGAGGTCGGTGGCACGGCCCAGGACCTTCGGCCCGACGGCAGACAGGGCCACGCTGACGACTCCGAGTACGAAGACGGCAATTACCGGGCCCCGCTCGGGTCCCAGTCTCTTGCCGAGCCGTCGGGCCGAGGGACCGAAGTCGAGGGCTTTCTGGCCGACCATGCCCCCCCCGAAGGGCCCACCCCGCCCGGGCCCACCGTGGGCTTGGATACGCTCGGTCGGTTTCATCGCTGGCGGGGTGCTCATCAGGCCACCTCGACCTTCAGTTGTGACTCGACGATCTCCCGATAGGTGGGACAGGAGCCAAGCAGCTCGTCATGAGTGCCGAGACCAACGACCGCTCCTTCCTCGAGCACGACGATCTGATCGGCATCGGTGATGGTCGAGACCCGTTGCGCCACGATCAAGACCGTGGCGTGGGCCGTGATCGGTTTCAGGGCCCGCCGCAGCCGGGCGTCGGTGGCCAGGTCGAGGGCCGAGAAAGAGTCATCAAACAGGTAGATCTCGGGCTGGCGGATCAGGGCGCGGGCGATGGCGAGGCGCTGGCGCTGACCGCCGGAGACGTTGTTCCCGCCCTGGGCGATCGGGGCCTCGAGACCCCCGGGCATGGCCTCGACGAAGTCACGTGCCTGGGCGACTTCGAGCGCCGCCCACATTTCGTCTTCGGTGGCGTCCGGTTTGCCGTACCGCAGATTGGTGGCGACAGTTCCTGAGAACAGGTAGGGCCGTTGCGGCACCAGGCCGATCCTGGCCCACAGGATGTCGGGGTCAAGTTCACGAACATCGACGCCATCAACTGACACCCGACCGCGAGTTACGTCGAAGAGGCGTGGGATCAGGTGGATGAGGGTGCTCTTGCCAGCGCCGGTGGAGCCGACGATGGCGGTGGTCTGGCCGGGTCGTGCTGAGAACGTGACGTTACGCACCACCGGATGACTGGCACCCGGATAGGTGAAATCGACGTCACGCAGGTCGAGTTCCCCCGCAAGATTGACCCTGGTAACCCCGTCGACCGGCGCCACCACCGACGACTCGGTATCGAGAACCTCACCGATCCGGTCGGCGCAAACCGAGGCCCGGGGCACCATCACCAGCATGAACGTCGACATCATCACCGCCATAAGGATCTGCACCAGGTAGGTCAGGAAAGCGGTCAGCGAACCGATCTCCATGAGCCCGGCGTCGACCCGGATGCCGCCGAACCAAAGGACGGCCACGCTCGAGACGTTCAGAACCAGCATCACCACCGGGAACATGGCTGCCATCCAGCGGCCGACCGAAGTGGCGACGTCGGTGAGCTCGGCGTTGGCCCTACCGAATCGCTCGGTCTCGAAAGGCTCCCGCACGAAGGCGCGTAGGACCCGGATGCCGCTCGTCTGCTCGCGGAGCACCCGATTGACCGTGTCGATGCGCTCTTGCATGACCCGGAAACCAGGGATCATCCGGGAGATGATGAAGCCGATCGCCGCCGCCAGCACCGGGATTGCGACCACGACCAGCCAGGAGAGCCCCACATCCTGGCGGAGCGCCATCACCACGCCACCCACCATGGTGATAGGAGCCGACACCATCATGGTGAAGGTCATCAACACCAGCATCTGCACCTGCTGGACGTCGTTCGTGTTGCGGGTGATGAGCGATGGCGCCCCGAACCGGGCCATCTCGCGACTGGAGTAGTCGGCCACCCGCCGAAAAATGGCCGATCGCAGGTCGCGGCCAAAGCTCATGGCCGTCCGGGCGCCGAAGTAGACAGCGGCGATAGTGCAGCCCACCTGCAGCAGCGATACACCGAGCATCCAGGCTCCGAGGCGGACGATGTACTCGCTGTCACCCCTCAGCACCCCGTTGTCGATGATGTCAGCGTTGAGTGCCGGCAGGTACAGCGAGGCGATGGTCCCCAGCAGCTGGAGAACGACGACGGCGATCATCCAGGTCTTAAAGGGCCTCAGATACTCTCTCAAGATCCGCAGCAACATCACGTCGCCATCTCCAGCACGGGGTGGGTTATCCCGCTGAGCAAGATGCCGACCATCTCGTCGATGGTGAGTTGCTCCTCAGGAGTGAGCACGGGATGCCCGCTGGCGAAGATCAGAGCCCGGAAGGCGGCCGCCGCACGTGAGGGTTCGATGCGAAGTCGCTCCCGATGGCGTTCGAACAAGCCGGTTAGCGCCGCCAGAACGGCGGTGTTCGAACGGCTGACGAAAGGGGGCGGTCCGGAGAGCTGTGTTCGAACAGAGGTTGGCGTCGTGCGCAGGATGGACATCAGAGCAACGATGTTCTGGAAGCGCTCGAGGATGATCCGGGCCGCTTCGGCCAGTTGGACCTCGATCGGAGCCGACGGATAGATCTCCGACAATGCTTTCTGTACCGGAATCGGATCCATGCTGGTCTTGATTACCTCGTGGATCAGGGTGAACTTGTCGGGAAAGACCCGGAAGATCGTGCCCTCGGCGATTCCCGCCGCCTCCGCCATCTCTCGGGTGGTCACCGACGAGCCCTTTTCGATCAGAAGCGGCGTCACGGCCCGGACGATCGCCTGACGTCGATCGGCTGGCGCCATCGCTGTGGCTCGCTGGTGTCTGGCGTTCACCCGCAGCATACTAAGTGAGTGAGCGCTCACTCACCAACCAGAACTGGGACCGGGCGGGGGGACTCCTTTCGCCAGGTACTTCGGCACCACCATCCGCCACGCCTCGATGACGATCTCTCGCATTTCGACCTTGTCGATGGCGGATAGACGGACCACAACCCAGTTGTAACGCAGGTCCGACTGCTGCGGCATCAGAAACTTGGCCGGCTCTGCTTCGATCAATGCGGCCCTCTCCTCCTTGGGAAAGGCGAACCCCATCAGCGTCTCGTCGCGCGAAAAGGCCAGATAGACGATCCGCCCCACCCGGAACTTGACCCGGTCGCGCACCAGGGCCTCCTCCGTTCGCGGGAGGCTCAGCGCCAGGACCCGGATCTCGTCGACCGTCGGCCGAGGGTCTAT
>DATHSX010000339.1:0-5082 GCA_035463935.1 Acidimicrobiia bacterium
GCTCCTGATCGCGCAACTGGGCTGCCCGCTCGAACTGCTGGGCGTTGACCGCCTCCGACTTCTGGCGGCGGAGGTCGAAGACCTTCTTGTCGATCTCGGCGAGATCAGGGTCGCGCGACGACCGGTAGATACGCATCCGGCTACCGGCCTCGTCGATCAAATCGATCGCCTTGTCGGGGAGGTGGCGATCCGAGATGTAGCGGTCGGCCAGGTTGGCTGCCGAAACGATGGCGTCGTCGGTGAACCGGACCGAGTGGTGTGACTCATAGCGGTCCTTGAGACCCATGAGGATCTGGATGGTGTCGGTCACCGAGGGCTCCTCGACCTGCACCGGCTGGAAGCGCCGCTCGAGGGCGGAGTCCTTCTCGAGGTACTTCCGGTATTCCTCCAGTGTGGTCGCACCAATGGTTTGCAGCTCGCCTCGAGCCAGCATCGGCTTGAGGATCGAGGCGGCGTCGATGGCCCCTTCGGCGGCCCCGGCTCCGACGAGGGTATGGATCTCGTCGATGAAGAGGATGATGTCGCCCCGGGTCCGGATCTCCTTCAGGACCTTCTTGAGCCGTTCCTCGAAGTCACCCCGGTATCGGGAGCCTGCCACCAGCGCCCCCAGGTCGAGGGTGTAGAGCTGGCGGTTGTGCAGAGTTTCGGGAACCTCGTTGGCGACGATTCGTTGCGCCAATCCCTCCACGATGGCGGTCTTGCCCACGCCGGGCTCCCCGATCAGCACCGGGTTGTTCTTGGTCCGGCGGGAAAGGATCTGCATGACCCGCTCGATTTCCCGGGTGCGGCCGATGACGGGATCGAGCTTGCGCTCGCGGGCCATCTGAGTGAGGTTGCGGCCGAACTGGTCGAGGACCGTGGACCCGGACGGAGTGGACTCCCGCGAGGAAGAGGGGCCTCCTGAGCTCGGTTGGTCCTCTCCCCCACCCGAGCCGTTCAACAGCTGGATCACCGAATTGCGGACCTTGGTCAGCTCGGCTCCCAGCTTTTGGAGCACCTGAGCTGCCACGCCCTCACCCTCGCGGATGAGCCCGAGCAGGATGTGCTCGGTGCCGATGTAGTTGTGTCCAAGCTGCAAGGCCTCACGAAGCGAGAGCTCGAGAACCTTCTTGGCCCGCGGCGTGAAGGGGATGTGACCGGTCGGAGCCTGGGCGCCCTGCCCGATGATCTCGACCACCTGGTCCCGGACAGCCTGCAGGTTGATCCCCATGCCCTCCAGCGCGCGAGCGGCGATGCCTTCGCCCTCGTTGAGGAGGCCGAGGAGAATGTGTTCGGTGCCGATGTAGCTGTGGTTGAGGAGCCGCGCTTCTTCCTGGGCTAGCACCACCACGCGGCGGGCTCGATCGGTGAAGCGCTCAAACAATTCTCTGTCTCCTTAGGTGCCCCTGGCAGGTAAGGGGATTATAACTCCGAGGCAGGTCAATCCCTGAACGCGGGTGGCCTACGGCCGGCAGATCCATTATCGGTACGATGGGCTCTGCGCTGATGACCGATCTTCGAGATCTGATTCGATTGCCCCGGGTCTGGGAGAAGCTGGCCAGGGTCGAGGAGCGGCTCCTCGAGGCCGCCACCTCGGATGATCCCTACTTGACCAAGATCGCCCAGCATCTCCTACTGGCGGGCGGCAAGCGGTTCCGACCCCTCCTGGCCTTGCTGGCGGCCGAATTCGGGCGTGAGCCCTATGACCACCGCCCGGTGGAGGCCGCGGTGTCGGTCGAGCTGATCCATGTCGGCAGCCTCTATCACGACGATGTGATCGACGAGTCCGACACCCGCCGGGGGGCGCCCTCGGTCAACGCCAACTGGACAAACACCGTTGCCATACTCGCCGGGGACTTCCTAATGGCTCGGGCGTCGGAGGTGGCGGCCACTCACCTGTCGCAGGAGTCGGTCCGACTGCTGGCGGTCACCTATGCCGAGCTGGTGGAGGGCCAGACCCGCGAAATGCAGCTGGTCGACTCCCTCCATCATTCGGTCGCCGACTATGAACGGGTGATCGCCGGCAAGACCGCCTCCCTGATCCGGACCTCGGCCCGGCTGGGGGCGATGGCTGCCGGGGCGGATCCCGAGGTGGTGGAGGGCCTGACCGAATGGGCCTGGGAGCTGGGCATGGTCTTTCAGATGGCCGACGACGCCCTGGATCTGGTGGGGACCGAGGACAGCCTGGGCAAGCCGGCCGGCTCCGACATCAGAGAGGGCACCTTCACCCTTCCGGTGCTAGCCGCCATCCGCGACGAAAGCGGGGGGCGCCTTCGCCAGCTACTCGATCGCCCCCGTCCCCTCCCCGACGAAGTCGTGGAGGAGTCGATCCGGCTGCTCCGAGAAGGTGGCTGGGTCGACCGGGCTATCGACTCGGCTCTTGCTCGGGTCGAGCGGGCCCAGGAGATACTGGATCGCCTGCCCGATCGGCCGGCCCGCGCCGTCCTCGAGGGGCTGGGCAGGTATCTAGTGGCGAGGGTTGAATCCGAACGGGGCAACTAGCGATTCGAGGCCTCGTCCGCTCGCCCCGGATCCCGGCCCGGGTTCGCTCAAGTGGGGCCAGACCGTACCGATTCAGATTGCGTGACCCATAGTGCTGCCACCTATGAGCGGCTGCTAGCCACCAAGGACGAGGAGATCCGCCGCCTCCGGTCGATCATCGATTCCTTCGTCTCGGTCGACATCGACACCGGTCTGCTCAACCGCAACGGTCTGATCGAGGCCATCAAGAGGGCCCGGCTGTGGTGGGATCGAAGACGCGAACCCTTCGGGGTCATGGCTATACGTTTTCCGGGCATGGTCGATGTCGCCCCCGACGTGGCCCGCGAACTGGCGGTACGGATCGCCACCGCCCTCTCCGATACCGGCCGTGCCGTGGACGACACCGGCCGAATTGACGACCAAACCTTTGTCATGGTCCTGCGCGAGTTCCAGCGTCACGGCGCCGTCACCGTGGTTTCCCGGATGCGCACCGCGGTGCGGGAGGCGGTCGCCGATCCGGCCCTGACCGCCGACCTCCGATTCGGGTTGGTCGTCGCCATCGAAGGCGACGGTGCCCGCTCCGAGGACTACCTCGACCTGGCTCTTACGGCCGCCGAACAGGCCACCCCGGACGTGCCCCGGTTTGCATGAGCGATCAGGCAGCAAGCAGTCGCCCCTAGCCAGTCGGCAATACCAAACAGGTACCGACGACTGCTGGCTCCTTACTCGGTACTGCTGAGGGGTCGCAGCGTCGGGAACAGGATGACGTCACGGATGTGGTGCGTGTCGGTCAAGAGCATCACCAGCCGGTCCACCCCGATCCCCAGGCCGCCGGTCGGAGGCATGCCGTATTCGAGGGCCCGCAAGAAGTCCTCGTCCACCGGGTGGGCCTCTTCGTCGCCGGCCACCCGGGCCCGGGCCTGAGCCAGGAACCGCTCCCGCTGATCGATGGGGTCGACGAGTTCGGAGAAGGCATTGGCGTATTCGGAACCGGCGATCACCAACTCGAACCGCTCGGTGAGGTTGGGATCCGTGCGGTGGACCCGGGCCAGAGGTGAGATCTCCTTGGGTTGGTCGACGACGAATGTCGGGTCCCAGATCTGGTTCTCGACCAATGACTCGTAAAGCTCGGCAGCAATCCGGCCGTGGCCCCATGCCGGCTGCGGCTCGATGCCATGACGCCGGGCAAGTGCTTGCATCTCGTCAAGGGGGCGGTCGAAGGGGACTTCCTCGCCCACCGCCTCGGCCACCAGGTCCATGAAACGCGCCCGGCGATAGGGAGGGGTCAGGTCGATCTCCCGCCCCCCGAACGTGAGCCGGGTCGTGCCGTTGACGGCGAGGGCCACCGCAGCGAACACCTCCTCAACCAGGGCCATGATGTCGGTGTAGTCGGCCAGGGCCTCGTACGACTCCAGCATGGTGAACTCCGGGTTGTGGGTACTGTCGATTCCCTCATTCCGGAAGATCCGGCCGATCTCGAAGACCCGCTCCATGCCGCCGACGACGAGACGTTTCAGATAGAGCTCGAGGGAGATCCGCAGCTTCATGTCGAGGTCGAGCGCCTCGTGATGCGAGAGGAACGGACGGGCCAGAGCCCCGGTCGCCTCCATCAGCAGCACCGGCGTCTCCACCTCGACATAACCCCGGTCGGTGAACTGTCTGCGGAGTTCGGCGAGAACGGTTGATCGGGCCCGGGCGACGCGCTGCGCCTCCTCGTTGACGATCAAATCGACATACCGATGTCGGGAGCGCGCCTCGACGTCCACCATGCCGTGCCACTTGTCGGGCAGGGGTCTCAGCGCCTTGGCCAGTAGAACCAGGGTCGCCACCCTGACGCTGAGCTCGCCTTTGCGAGTGGTGACGACCTCGCCCCCGACGCCGACCCAGTCCCCCAGGTCAAGATCGAGAAAGACGTTCATGGTCTCCTGATCGAGTACCGAGGAATCTGCCAGTAGCTGGATGCGGCCGGTGTCGTCACGGATGGTGGCGAAGGCCAGCTTGCCGAAGGAGCGGTGGAGCAGTACCCGTCCCGCCACACTCACGACGACACCCGTGGACCCTCCCGGACCCAGCTCGGCGAATCGGTGGTGGAGCTCGGCCGCCCAAGCCGTACGCTCGAACCGGTAGGGGATCAACTCGGGCCGGTATCTGGGAGGGAGATCGTCCGGAGGAGCTGGGTTCTCTGACATGTGGGCCGGGCCGTAGTAAAGCGGACTCGCCCGTCGGCCCGCAGTCCGCGGCCTAAGAGCCTCGTGCCTACTGATTCCTTCCGTAGATCTCCGCCAGCCCGATCAGAGTGAGGTCGGGCTCGTAATTGGTGATGCTGCGGGCGTGCTCCATGAGGGTCTCGGCCAGGCCGCCCGTCGCCACCACCGGACAACCTTCCCCCAACACCTCGAGAATGCGACCTACCAGCCCGTCTACCAGGCCGGCATATCCATAGATCAGGCCGCTTTGGATGGCCTCCACCGTGGACCGCCCCACCGGCGACCGCGGAGTGATCAGCTCTACGCGACGCAGGGCGGCCGTATGGGTGACGAGGGCGTCGGCCGACACCTCTAAGCCGGGAGCGATCGCCCCCCCTCGGTAGGAACCGTCGGGCCCTACCAGATCGACGGTCGT
>DATHSX010000340.1:0-3818 GCA_035463935.1 Acidimicrobiia bacterium
GCTGCCTTTCGCGATGCAACTCGTAGCCAACGGTGAGGTTCTCGGTGACGATGGCAGGGCCGTTGTGGGCGGGCCCGTCAGACCGTTTTCTCTGCGTGCTTCCGGTTAACACATCCGTCCTAGTGGCCTGCGGCCCTCGCCTCCAGATTTGGTGGTCAAATCCCCAGGTCGGGCAGCAATCGTTTGCGGACTATATTGGCCGGGGCAGGGGCCGTCAACCAATTGTGGGATTGAAGCGCGGGCCCGATTTGACCGGCCCATTTGGACATGACAGCCGACCTGCTCCTCATCCTCGCTGCGGTTGCTTTCGGATTCTTGGTCAAGGCTGTCGCCGGGTTCGGCGGTCCCTTGCTGGCGGTTCCCGTCATCGCCCCCACCCTGGGCGTCGAGCACGCCGTGGTGGCGGTTTCCCTGGCCAATCTCGTCGCCAACCTGATGATGCTTTGGGAGCACCGCATCGGTCTGGCCGACACTCGGGCCCTGTTGATGAGGTTGCTTGCGGCCGGCGTGGTCGGCACGGTGGGGGGAACCTGGCTGCTGACGCGCCTCGACAACCGGCCCCTGGCGCTGGCGGTGGCGGCGATGGTCTTTGGCTACATCGGCCTGGCTATCCGTCGTCCCGATTTCAGGATCACCCGCGACCAGGGACTCCGTTGGGTATGGCCGGTCGGCGCGTTCGGGGGCCTCGTGCACGGAGCGACCGGCAATAGCGGGCCGGTGTTCGGCACCTTCATGCACAGTCTCGGGCTTACCAGGTCGAGTTTCGTGTTCGCCGTTACCGTTCCGTTTCTCGTCTTCGGGTCGATCCAGGTGGCGACGCTGGCTGGTCTCGGGTCGTTCTCCAGCGAGCGCCTCGGGCAGGCGCTATGGGCGATCCTGCCGGTCCTGATCGTGACGCCAGTAGGTACCCGGGTGGCCCGCCGCTTGGATCAGCGCACGTTCGGGTGGATCGTGCTGGTGCTGTTGGCGTTTGCCGGCCTCCGTTTGGTGTTCTCGGCGCTGGGCGTCTGAAGGGGCCGCTCGTGGAGCGTGAAAGTCCGTAGGGCATCCACCGCCGGACCGCCGAGAGCACGCCTTTAGGATGGCGCATGTTGTCCTCGCCTTGCCAGAGGGAGTAGCCCATGTCATTGAGTTCGGCCAAGTAACGGGCCTTCGAGTTGGTCACCGGCCTCTGGGTGGCCATACCCACCCCCTTTAGCGACAGTCGCGAACTCGACGAGGCTGCGCTGAGGCGCTCAGTCGAGCACTACGTATCGGGGATAGGTGTGGACGGTATCTTCTGCGGGGGAGTGATGGGGGAGTTCTGGGCGATGACCATGGACGAGCGTCGCCGGGTGCACGAGCTCGTCGCCGACACCGTGGCGGGGCGGGTACCGCTGATGGCCCAGACCAGCCACCACGTGTTCGAGCACTGCGTGGAACTGGGTGACCACGCCCAGGCGATTGGGATCGATTTCGCCATCGTGATGAACCCCTATTACCCGCCACGCCCCTCCGCCGACATTGTCAAGGCCTGGTACCAGGCGCTGGATCGACGCACGTCGGTTCCGACGTTCCTCTTCAACACCGCCTACTCGGGGTATTCGCTCTCGCCGGACTTGATCGAAGAACTCGCCGAGATAGACCTGATTTGCGGAATCAAGAACCCCAAACCCCGGGACCATTTCCTCGACGTCCTTGCCCGCTGTAGCGACCGGATTGTCGTTTGTGACGCCGCTGAGGACGATTGGTTGGAGTTGCATTTGGACCACGGCGTCAAGGCCTTGATGTCTACTCCCGCCCTGGCCATGTTTCAGACTCCCGACCACCGGCCCGTGGCCGAGTACACCGCGCTAGCCCAGGCGGGGAAGATCGACGAGGCCTGGGCGGTCCACGCCACCCTGGCCAGACATCGCAAGGCGTTCGATCGGTGGATGAGGGACCCATGGCTCACCAACGGTGCGGGAGCCGTTCCCATCGCGCAACTGAAGTCATGGTTGACGATGATGGGCCTGCCCCAGGGACCGGTGCGACTGCCGTTGATTCCTCTTTCGGAAGGGGAGACCGCCGAGCTGCGAGCCGACCTTTCTGAGCTCGAACTGCTGGAGGTCATCAGCTGACGGCGAATCTGCCCGGACGGCCCGGGGCGCAACCGGGCGGACCTGACTCTTCCGCCCCTCATCCCCAGCACCGCGAAGCCGGTTACCCGAGGTTCCCGAAGGGAGAGATAGAGCGGCGCCGGGCCGCCCTTTTGGCCGTAATGGTGCGGCATGAGGTCGAGGGCCTCCTGGTTTATGGCGCGGACCGCTCCGGCTCGGCCGTGCAGTGGCTCACCCAGTGGCCAGTCACGCGCGAGGCTGCCGTGGTTGTCACCCCGGGACAGCGCGACTCGATGTTTGTCCAGTTCTACAACCACGTCCCCGCCGCCCGCCGGTTCGCGCTCGGGACCGACGTCTCCTGGGGCGGGACCGTGACAGTCGACGCAGTGGCCGCCGAGTTGCGCGGTCGCGGGGTCCGCCGGCTCGGGATCATCGGACCGCTGGGGTGGGTCAGCCACGGCCGATTGGCGGAAGGCTTCAGCACTGTCAGCCTCGATTCTGAGTACACCCGGCTGCGGTTGATCAAGTCGGCCCCCGAGCTGGAATGGCTCCGGCGGGGAGCCGAGCTCTCGGACCGGGCGATTGAGGCCGTCAGGGAGGGCGTGGCGGTTGGTATCCGCGAGACCGAGCTTGGTGCCCTGTGTGAGGAGTCATTCCTGGCCACCGGGGCCACGAACCACATCCACTACTTCGGGGTGACGAACATGGCCGCCTCCGATCGGTGCGTGCCCTCGCAATGGCCGTCCACTCGCCGGATCGACCGGGGTGACGTCGTCACCTGTGAGATCAGTGTCGCCTGGTGGGGATACGCCGGTCAAGTGCTCCGTTCGATCACCGTCGCAGCGGAGCCCGATCCGCTGTACCGCGAGCTCCACGCCGTCGCCGACGCCGCCTACGAGGCCATCTGCGGGGTGCTCAGGCACGGGGCCGAGCCATCGGCTGTCATCGAGGCGGCCGGAGTAATAGAAGACGCCGGTTTCACCATCTACGACGACCTCGTCCACGGCTACGGCGGCGGTTATCTCCCCCCATCCTCGGCTCGGCCAGCCGCATGAACGAACCGCTGCCCGACCTGGTCTTCGAAGAGGGGATGACCGTCGTCGTCCAACCGAACGTGGTCACGACCGACGAGCGAGCCGGTGTCCAGACGGGCGGATTGGTGTTCGTCACCCGGGACGGGATCGAGCCGCTACAGCACGTCCCCCGCGGGTTCTGGCGGGCGGGCTGATGTGGCAGGGGATTTCGTCCCTTCATAGCGTCACTTCCCCGGACATACCATCCCGACCAACCCGGAGAGCGGAGGACAAGGTGATTGGGACAGAGACGCAGGACTTATCGACGGAGCAGTCCCTGATGCGGCAGACCTGCCGCGACTATGTGGATCGGGTGCTGATTCCATTCATCCGGACCAACCGCGAGCGCGAATGGCTGTTCGAGCCGGAGGCCCGCCTGCCGGCGTCGATCCTCGCGGGTGCTGACTCGGCCGGGCTTCGCTCGCTGGGTGTTCCCGAGGAATACGGCGGCGTCGATCTCGAGCCGCAGACCGAGGCGCAGACGTTCGCGATCATCGCCACCGAACTGGCTCGGGGTGACGTGGGGATCGCCGACAAGCTGGCTCAGAACTGGAAGATCTCGGTGCTGCTGAGATCGCTGGCAGGAAAACACCTACAGGACGTGTGGTTTCCCCGGTACATGTCCGACCCTTCATTTCTGATGGCTCATTGCCTGACCGAACCCAAG
>DATHSX010000341.1:0-1971 GCA_035463935.1 Acidimicrobiia bacterium
GATCAGCCGGAGCCGGTGTCAAAGATGTCCCGGAACTCCGTCAACCATGAGGTGGTGCCGGAGTGACCAGGATGAGCCGGAACACGACATCCTGTGAAGTCTCAGGACCCGTGTCCCGGAATGGCTCCGGTACCTATGCGACATCTCGAGCGATCCTCCTCGGTCTGCCGCCGGGGTTGGCTAGGGCTCCGAACTCCTTGGCCGTGTCGTGGCGGGCGCGGTGGGTCCGAAGCAACAGGCCATCCTGGGTGATCTGAACGGTGTCGTCGACCACGCGGACCCCGACGATCTGGCCGGCGTAGCGGTTGCCGACGCGGTAGCCGGTTCCCGCGAAGCTCACCGACCCCCACGTGTCGACCTTGCGCAGGACCTCCTCGCCTCTGGTCGGTCGGGCGGGTCTTGAGGCCTTGGCACGTCGATCCATCCGCTCGTCGTCTTCGGGCAGGTGCCGACGGGCGTGCGTGGCGACCAGGACGCCGTCGTGGCTGACATGCAGAAGGCCGTCGACGGACTCCACGTCCACCTGCTGGCTGGCCAGGTGTCGCCCCACGTGGTAGCGGTGCTTGAGGATGCTGATCCGCCCTGCGCGGTCGACCCGTCGGGCGACGGAGCGGCTGCTGGGTGGCTCGTCGTGGATCTCGGCCTCGGGATCAATCACCTCGGTGGCGTCCGGGTGCACCAGCTCGAAGCGACGGGCAGGCGCCACATCGCCGATCGCCTGGTGCTCCCGCTCGGAGTTGTAGCGGGCGACCCATGCATCGAGCTCGGCCTGGGCCTGCTCGATCATGGTGAAGGTGCGATCGGCAAGCAGTTCCTTGCGGATCGTCTTGTGCAGCCGCTCGATCTTGCCGGTGGTGGTCGGCGAGTAGGGCGCGGTCAGGATGTGGCGGATCCCGTTGGCAAGGCAGATCCGGTCGAAGGCCACGGTGGCCGGCTGGTGGGCGAGGCGGCCGGTGAACACCTTGGCGTTGTCGGTCAGGATCTGCTCGGGGGCGCCGTGGCGGGAAAGGGCCTCCACCAGCGCCTCGCAGACCGGTCTCGCCGTTGCTCGGGCAACCAGCTTGGCGATCACGCAGTACCGGGAGTGGTCGTCGATCCCGGTGATGGCCTTGAGCTCGGTGCCGTCCTCGAGCATCACCCCGCCCATCACGTCCATCTGCCAGAGCTCCATCGGTCGGGACCGCTCCCAGCGTCGGTAGTCCTGAGCCCGGCGCCGGCGGGGCTTGTGGTCGATCAGGCGGTGACGGAGCAGGCACCGGTAGATCGACGAGCGCGAGGGAGGCTGCTCGAGCTCGCGTCGAAGCTTGGTGAGGATGGTGCGCGGACCCCAGCCCGGGTGGGTCCGGCGAAGGGCGACGATCCTGGCCTCGACCTCCGGGGCGATCTGATGGGGGCAGCGGTCGGGCCGGGAGCTGCGATCTGAAAGGGCCCCCAGGCCTTCGGTGGCGTAGCGGACCAACCAGCGATGGACGGTTCTGCGGTCGACCCCGTAGCGCGTGGCGACGTCAGTCACCCTGGCGCCCTCGAGCACCTCCCGCACCGCGAGGTAGCGCTGCTCAACCACCGACAGCTCCTGCAGCATCCCCAGATCCTCCTTGGCCCGGTCGGGCGCAAGTGAAGATCAACCGGGGCCGGAGGGTGGGACGTGTGGGACATAGGTGCCGGAGCCACTGTCGCCCAGGAGCCGGAGCCGAGCCAGGGAGTGGGACACAGGTGCTGGAGCCGATGTGGGACAGACGTGCCGAACCTTCACACTGACCTGGGACTTCAGGTAGTGCCCCCGGCAGGAATCGAACCTGCGACTCGCGGTGTAGGAAACCGCTGCTCTATCCACTGAGCTACGAGGGCCGTGGAAGTTGCCGGAGGACCGACCCTCCGGAAACCGCCTGCCGCACCCTCCCAGGATAGTGGCCCTGATTAGTCGGCGGCTCCAGGGGGTACAGGAGTACGCGAGGCAGGCGGGAAGGAGGA
>DATHSX010000342.1:0-5598 GCA_035463935.1 Acidimicrobiia bacterium
ATGATGGTTCCCGAGGTCTGTGTGCAGGCCACGATCAGCAGCAACCCGGCCAGTCTCAAACCCGGGCGAACCCCCTCAGGCCGGATGTCGCAAATCCTGTTCGATCTGATCCCAGCGTTTCTCGTCCGTTGCCCATCGGAACCAGACGATGGTGATGATCACCCAGATGAGCAGGGTGCCGCCCAGCTTCATGATCAGACCGGCAATGGTCTGATCCTCGACCGCCGACAGCCCGAAGGCGACGGCGGCGTCACCATAGGCGGGGTAGAGAGGGACATGGCTGAAGGTCAAGAAGCTGGCAGGAACGGTTGGCAGTATCGAGTTGAGGAACAAGTACACCATTCGCATCGGGGGGCGGAGCCGGGGAATCACCGAGGCCGGCGATAGCACCGGGATCCACAGCAGGATCGCAGAGGCGAAGAGAAACGAGTGGATCGAGAAATGGGCGAGTTCGTTGCGCAAAGAGAGATCGACGGCCGCCGGCCAATGGCTGGCGATCATCCCCAGATTGAAGATGGCAAAGGCCGGCGCCGGCCGAGCCAATCTGCGCAGCCAGGGAAAGATCCGCCGATGCCCGAACAGGCGATCGGCCATCTGCCGGTTGAGCCCGAGCAGCATCAGCGGCGGACCGACCAGGGTGAGCACCATGTGTTCGGTCATGTGGACCCAGTACAAGGACCCTTCGGCAAGATCGTGGGCCGGCCAATCCGACATGACCCAGATCAGACCCAGTCCCAGGTAGTACAGGGTCCAGTGTCGGGCCGTGAGAGGCGGCGGTGCAGGCCGAAGGTGTGGTCGGATGCGGACATTGAGATACCAGAAGCCAACGGCCAGAAGGCCCAGGATCGCCCAGACGTCGAAATGCGGATGCCAGGGAGGCAAGGCGGACATCACCGGTTGAGGGCCAGCACCCCGAAGGAGATCAGCACGATGGCATACAGGCTGAAAGCAAGGACGAAGCCCGCCGAGAAGAAGCGGCCCACCGAGGCGCGCTCGAAGCGGAGGTGCATATACCAGCCGATCACGATCACGAACTTCAGAAAGGCCAGAACGAGAAGGGCCGCGGTGTTGATCCATCCCAGGTCAGCCGCCTCGTTGATATAGAAAAGGGAAACCTCTATAGCTGTGAGCACCGCCAGCAATATGGCGATCTTGACGTACTGGGCCGGCGTGGGGTGCTCTATCTCATGGGCGTCGGCCACGTTCAACCCCCTCCCGGGGTGGCGGTCAACAGGTACACGACCGTAAAGATCACGATCCAGATGATGTCCACGAAGTGCCAGTACAGCCCGACCAACTCCAGGTTGAGAAAGCGCCGGTCGGAGAGCCCTCCGAGGCGCCGGGAGAGCCCGAAGAGCGAAAGCAGCATGATCACCCCGATCGCCACGTGAGTGCCATGGAACCCGGTGAGAACGTAGAACGCCGAGGCTGCCGGATTGGTCCGGAGGGTCATTCCCTGCTCGACCACGAACTCGGTGAATTCGAATACCTGGCCGGCCAGGAAGATGGAACCCAGCATGGCGGTGGCCAGAAGCCACGTGCGGGTGGCGCTCTGGTCTCCCCGGGACACAGCGTTGTGGGCCAGCACCATTGTGAGCGAGCTCATCAAGAGCACGAAGGAGCTGACCGAGGTGAACGGGATGTCGTACACCTGGGCCGGGGTGGGGCCTTGGGCGAAGTCCCGGCCCGAATAGAGGAGGTAGTTGGTGATCAGCGCGCCGAAGAAGAGGAATTCGGAGCTGAGAAATGCCCACATCCCGAGCTTGCGGTTGTCGACGCCGGTCGACTCATGCTCGTCGTGATGGGCGGTCGGGGCGGCGTCCGGCCCCGGGGCCTCGTGGGCGGCCGTCGCCATCAGTGGGCACCTGCTCCAGCGGGGTGAGCCGGCGCCGGTGCCTCTTCGAGCGGCTCCGAGCCCCACCCGATGAGTGCTATCAGCGAGAGCAAAGCCCCTCCGACAATGAGGGCCTTGCCGGCCGCTGAGAGGTGAAAGATGATCCCGTAGGCGATGAGGGGAATCCCGGCCGCCATCAGGATGGGGAAGTACGACGGGTTGGGAAGATGGATCGGGGTGGGCGGGTGGGCGCCGATCTCTCCGAGATGTGCGACCTTCTCGTCGGCGTCTGCCCTGCGCACCGGTCGCCCCTCGTCATCCTCCCCGTACTTCTGATGCCAGAAGTCGTCGAGGGAATGCACCACCGGGACGACCGAGAAGTTGTGGGCGGGTGGGGGATTCGGTATGGACCACTCCAGGGTGCGGGCATCCCAGGGATCCATACCTGCGATCGCGCCGCGTCGCTTCGAGTTCCAGAAGTTGAAAATGAAGACCAGCAGACCAAGGGCGATGATGTAAGAGCCGATCGAGACCACCTGGTTCCAGAATTCGAGGCTGGGGTCGTAGCGCCAGGTCCGCCGGATCATGCCCTGCAGTCCGAGCCAGTGCATGGGAGCGAACGTGGTGTTGAAGCCAATGATCCACAGCCAGAAGTGGACCTTGCCCAGACGGTCGTTCATCATCCGGCCAGTCAATTTGGGGAACCAGTAATAGAGGCCGCCGAACAAGCCGAAGATGGCGCCTCCGAAGAGCACGTAGTGGAAATGGCCGACGATGTAGTAGGTGTCGGTCTGCTGCCAGTCAGAGGGCACTATGGAGTGAGTGACGCCCGACAGGCCCCCGATCGTGAACATGGCGACAAAGCCGATGCAGAACAGCATCGGAGTGGCCATCTTGATCTTTCCGAGCCACATCGTCCCCAGCCAGTTGAAGATCTTGATCCCGGTGGGGATGGCGATGGTCATGGTGGTGAGCCCGAAACCGGCCTGGGCCACCGGGGTGATCCCCGAGGAGAACATGTGATGGGCCCACACCCCGAAACCCAAGAAGGCGATGGCGGTGCCGGCGAAGACGACCGCCGCATACCCGAACAGGGGCTTGCGGCTGAACACGGGCAGCACCTCCGAGACGATGCCCATCGCGGGGAGGATGAGGATGTAGACCTCGGGGTGGCCGAACAGCCAGAAGAGGTGCTGCCAGAGGATCGGATCACCCCCCGCACTGGCGTCGAAGAAGAGCGTCCCGAACTGGCGGTCGAAGGTAACCATGAAAAGGGCTATGGCAATGATCGGGAGGGAGAAGAGAAGCAGGAAGGCGGTCACCACGGTCATCCAGATGAAGACCGGGACCCGCAACAGCCGCATGCCCTTGGCCCGCAGATTGAAGAAGGTCACGATGAAGTTGACGGCGGAGATAAGCGAGGCGATGCCCAGGATCTGCAAGCCCAGGACGGCGAAGTCGAGCGCCAGGCTGGGCGAGAAATGGGCACCGGCGTTGGGCTGGTACATGAACCATCCCGCATCGGGGAGCGCTCCGAACCCCCGGGCGTCGGACGGATCGATGTTGCCGGGTACTCCCGCCACTCCTCCGGGCGGCGCTATCGCCGAGAAGGCGAGACCCGAGTAGAGAAAGAGGCCGCCAAACAGAAAAAGCCAGTAGGAGAGGGCGTTGAGCCGGGGAAAGGCGACGTCCCGAGCCCCGATCATCAAGGGCAGCAGGTAGTTCATGAACGCCGCGGACATGGGCATTACCACCAGGAAGATCATCGTGACCGCATGGGTGGTGAAGAGGCCGTTGTAGTCGGCCGCCCCCAAGAAACCGTTCTCGGCCGAGGAGAGGTGGATGCGCAACAACAGCGCTTCGGTTCCACCGATCAAAAAGAAGATGAAGGCCGTGTAGCCATACATGATCCCGATCTTCTTGTGATCGACGGTCGTGATCCACGACCAGAAGCCGGTGTGAGCCGTGGGCCGGCGGAAGATGGTGGTGGGGCGGTCGGCGGTGGTGGTCACTTCATGGTCTCCAGGAATGCAGCCAAGTCGTCGATCTCCTGCTGAGTCAGGCCCAGGTTGGGCATGTAGCTGCCTGGCTTCTCTTTGGGGGGATTGGCCAGCCAGGTCTTGAGGTTGTCAAGGGTGTACTCCTTATAGGCGCCGGCGATGACTCCCCGATCCATGAAGTGGGTCAGGTCAGGCCCGTTGAAGGCGGCCTGCTCGATCGGATTCAAAGGGTCGATGTTGTGGCACTGGGTGCATCCCCGGCTGAGGAAGACCGCCAGCCCGGCGCCAGCCGCCGATCCCTCCGGCGGCGCCTCCGCCGGTTGTTGTTGGGCGGTGATCCAAGCCCCGAACTCGGCCTCGCTCACGGCCCGGACCTGAGCCCGCATCAAGGAGTGGGATAGGCCGCAGAACTCGGCGCATTGGCCCCAGTAGACGCCGGGCTCGTCGGCCTGGAGTCGCAGCAACGTGGTCTGACCCGGGACCAGATATCGCTTACCGTTGAGTTGGGGCACCCAATAGTTGTGGATCACATCCTCCGATGTCATCGAGGCGCAGACCTCGCGCCCGGCGGGGATCACCAGGACGTTGGCGGTTTCGATGCCGGCCTCCGGGTAGCGGTACTCGAACCACCATTGATGACCGATGATCTCCACCGGATAGGCACCGTCGCTGCATTCGGTGAGGTCGAAGACCCCCCGGACGGTGGGCACCGCGATAGAGGCGAGGATCGCCGCCGGGATCACCGTCCACACGATCTCGAGCTTGGTGTTGCCGTGGATCTGGCGGGGCTCCCGACGCCCTTGCCGGTCGCGAAACAACAGGGCCGTGACCAGCACCCCCCCCTCGACCAGGATGAAGATGGCGGTGGCGACCCAGAAGACCGGCCAGAAGAGGCCGTCGATTCGTTCGGCAAAGGGGCCTTTGGGATCGAGCGAGTTGAGAGGCGAATCGGGGATGTCGATGAGCGAGCACGCTCCCAGGCTCAGAGCAACGGCTGCTAGAAGCAGCAATCGGCCAAGCCGGTTTCGGGCCATCGGGGCATCATAGGGGGCCGCCCCGGACGGGTCCGCCACGCATTTCGAACGACGTTTTCGGACCGATAGCTAGTGGTCGGTAGCCAATCGTGGACGGGTCAGGCCCCCACCGCTGCCAGGGCCTGCTCGAGTTCGCTGGGCAGCATCGCCCCCTCGAAGCGGGCCGCCACCCGGCCGCCGCCATCGATCACAAACACCCAGGGTTCACTGGGAAGGCCCCAGGCGCTCACGGCCGGGTCGATGACGAGATCCTCGGTGGAGGCGGCGTCGAGGTTGCGGTAGATCTCGACGTGGATGTAGTTGGCTCCGGGATGGTCAGCTGCCGCGGCTTTGACCTGGTCGAGCATCGGGCCGCAGGTCTGACTCACACAAAACGCCGGAGTGGCGAAGACCACCACCAGCGGCTTGCCCTCGGCCAGCGCTTGGTCGACCGACAGTTGGTAGAAGGCGGGGTCGGGATCGTCGTCCGAGCTGATCTCCTCGATCGGGTGGTCTTTGAGGGTCCTCGTCGTCACCGCGGGCGCCGGGTCGCCGGGGCCGGGGACCGGATCGGAGGAGGTCACCATGAAGGCAGCCGGCGGAGTGGAGCCGTATCCGGAGGGCCGGAGGCTGACCCACCAGGTGCCCGCTTGCTCGAAGGTGTGCCTGATCAGGTAGATCCCGACGATCTCGGGCACGGTCCATATGAACTCGGCATCAGTGTCGGTCTGGACTTCGTCCGGAGAGGTGA
>DATHSX010000343.1:0-6778 GCA_035463935.1 Acidimicrobiia bacterium
CATGGCGACACCCACTGGACCCACTTCTATTCCGCTTACGGCCGCGACCTGCAGAAGCGCTTTTTCGATCACTTCCTCAAAGGAGTGGACAATGGCTGGCAGGACACCCCCCGGGTCCAACTCAATATCCGCCACCCGGGGGAGGTCTTCGTGTGGCGGGGGGAGAACGAGTGGCCTCTGGCCCGGACGCGATGGACCAGTTTCTATCTACATCCCGATCTGACGTTGAGCACCGGCCCCGCTCCTCCTGGCATCCTGGAATACGAAGCCCTGGGCGACGGACTCCTCTTCATGACCGACCCGCTGAGCGAGGAGATGGAGATCACCGGCCCGATCGCCGCCCGGCTATGGGTTTCTTCATCAACCACCGACGCCGATCTCTTCCTGATCGTTCGCCTCTTCGACCCCGCAGGCCACGAGGTCACCTTCGAGGGCTCTACGGATCCCAACACGCCGATCGCCAACGGGTGGCTGCGTGCCTCGCACCGCGCCCTCGATCCAGAACGAAGCCGGCCCTGGCAGCCGTTCCACCCTCACGATCGCCAGGAGCCACTCCGACCGGGCGCGGTCTATCGGCTGGATGTCGAAATAGTGCCCTCGTGCATCGTCATTCCACCGGGCTATCGCCTCGGACTATGGGTGCGCGGAAAGGATTATGAATACACCGGACACCTCGACGAATACGGGCAAAGCTTCGTCTATGCCACCCGGGGCACCGGGGGCATGACGCACAACGACCCCGACAACCGCCCTCTGGATGTCTTCGGGGGCACGGTGCGCTTGCACGTCGGCGAGGAGTACCCCAGCCACCTGCTGCTGCCGGTGGTCCCGCCGTCATGAGCACCGTCCCTCCCAATCCAGCACCGCCCAGCGATGAGGAGAAAGCATGAACGCCATCACCGTCTACGAGCATGGCGGACCCGAGGTTCTCAAGTGGGGCACGGCCCCGGACCCCGAGCCCGGTCCCGGCGAGATTCTCGTCAAGGTGACCGCCGCCGGAGTCAACTTCATAGATGTATATCAGAGGACCGGTCTCAATCCGGTCGGGCTTCCCTCGATTCCCGGCATCGAAGGGGCCGGGGATGTGGTCAGGACCGGTTCCGGGGTCGAGGACTTCTCGGCAGGTGACCGGGCCGCCTGGTGCAGCGTGCGCGGCTCGTACGCCGAGTATGCGGCGGTCCCTGCTGCCCGGGCGGTCTCGGTTCCGGAAGGTCTCAGTACCGATCTGGCCGCCGCTGCTCTGCTGCAGGGCGCCACCGCTCACTACCTGGTCAACGACACCTTTCCGCTCCAGCCGGGCCACGTCTGTCTGGTGCATGCCGCCGCCGGCGGGGCCGGCCGGCTGCTGGTGCAGATGGCAAAGCGCGCCGGGGCCACGGTTATCGCCACTGCCGGGGGTCCCGAGAAGGTGGAGCTGGCGCGCACGGCGGGCGCCGATCATGTCATCGACTACCGGGCCGAGGACTTCGCGGTGGCCGTGGAGGCTTTGGTCGGCAAGAACCGTCTCGACGTGGTGTACGACGGCGTCGGGAAAGCCACCTTCGAGAAGAGTATGACCCTTCTCCGACCACGGGGGATGATGGTCACCTACGGCAACGCCAGCGGTCCCCCCGATCCGATCGCTCCTCTTCGCCTCAACCAACTCGGGTCCATCTTCTTGACCCGCCCCGGCCTGGTCCACCACATCGCCAGCACCGAGGAGTTACGGCAACGGGCCGAGGCCGTGTACAGCCTCATCACCGATGGTGATCTGGACGTGCTGATCGGCCTGCGGTTGCCGCTGGCCGAGGCCGCGGAGGCCCATCGGCGTCTGGAGGCCAGGCAAACCACCGGCAAGGTACTGCTCGAACCCTGACGGGCGCCGGTCAGTTCAGGCGGTCGGCCAGCCCGAGCTCATCGGCCAAAGCCCGGAGATCGACGAGGAGGGCGTCGGGAACTCCTATCCCATCACGACGCTGCCGCGCCTCCAGCGCGACGGCTTCGTCCCCGGGCAGGCGGACCCGGTCAGCCGATCCGCTCGCCGAAGCCCGAAACACCCGGAGCTGGCGGTCCATTTCGACCGCAAAGCCGCCTGGTTCGGCGAATGCCCCGGGGTCGATCACCAGCACGGCCTGACCGGTATTGGTGGGCGTGCCGGGCGGGTGGGCAGAACCCACGACTTCCCGGCCGAAGGCGGCGCCGTTGAGGACCCCGGCCAGCAGGCCGATCGCCAGGTTGAGGCCAGCCCCCTTGTATCCGCCGATCGGGACGAGGAAGCCTTCGCCCACTCGAGCCGGATCTGTCACCGGTTGTCCGGCGCGGTCCACCACCCATCCCTCCGGTAGCGGCTCGCCGGCGAGTTCTTTGACCCGGATCGATCCATGGGAAGCGACGGTGGTGGCGATGTCGAGTTGGAACGGGACTTCCTCACCGGCAGGGATGGCGATGGCCAGCGGGTTGGTGCCGAGCAGCGGTTCCATCCCACCCCACGGGGGCATGGTGTTCCCGGCAGCCACCGCGAAGTACATTCCGATCAGGCCCTCCCGCAGGGCCAAGGCGGTATAGACCCCAGCCGCCCCGGCATGGTTCGAGTGTCGGGTTCCCACCCAGGCGACCCCGGCTTGCCGAGCCTTGGCGATAGCGATCTCGACCGCCCGGGTTACGACCACCGGACCTAACCCGTTGTCGCCGTCGAGGAGACCCGATGCCGGCGTCTCCCTCACGAGGCGGATGTTCGGATCGCGGTTGATGCCGCCGGCCAGCATCCGGGTGACAAACGGCCTCAACCTCATCAGCCCGTGACCGCTCCGACCCCTTAGGTCGGCTTCGATGAGCCGGCGGGCGGTGATGGCGGCATGTTGCGGTAGCGCACCCGCGCTGGTGAAGGCCGCCTCGATGAATCGCTCCAGGCGGGCCACCGGAAACCGTTCGCTCATCTTCGGTCCTCAGTGTTCGAACTGACTGACGGTACGGCCATCGGGGAAGGTGCGGGTCACCTCGGTCGATCCGTACACCCACAAAATCCGCATCGGGCCGAACCCGGCGTTAATGAATCGGTGGAACTCGCCCGCGGCCACCTGGGTGGTGTCGTACGGACGGGCGGACCGGGTCTCACCGTCCAACTCCACGAGCGCCTCCCCCTCGAGCACGGTCACCTGCTCAACGCAGTTGTGGCAGTGCAGGGCGATCGAGGCACCCGGGGGGAAGGTCGTCACCCCCATGGTGAAGGGCTGGTCGGCGAGAGGTACCGGAGTCAGCACGATGCTTTCGATCCCGTCACTCCGTCGCACCGGCTCTGCGGCCGCGAACACGATCAAGTCGGCCATTTCGTTCGCCTTCCTCCCGGCTCTCTCCGAGCGTCGCCGGCGTATTATGAAATGCATGATGCAGGAATGCGATCGATAGTGGCTCCATTCGAGAACGGCATCGGCCTGGCGATAGTCGGGTGCGGGGTCATCGGCCGGGTCAGGGCCGAACTGGCTCGGGAACATCCGGGTGTGACTTGGCTGGGGCTTTGCGATATCGATGGTGACACCGCGGCCCGCCTGGCCGCCGACACCAGGGCCGACTTCGTAACCGGCGACGCCGCCGAATTGCTCCAGCGCCCTGAAGTCAACGCCGCCATCATTGCCACCGCCGAGAACGAGCACGTGGCTCCAATCCTGGAAGCCGTGCGCCATCGCTATGCCCTCTTTATCGAGAAGCCGCTGGCGTCGGACCCCGTCGAATCCGAATCGGTCCTGCGAGCCATCGAGGAAAACGAGGTTGATGCCGTTGTTGGCTACACCCAACGCTTCCGTCGCCGGTTTCTCACCACCAAGCAGCGATTGGTCGACGGCCAGATCGGAGCGGTGACGAGCGTGGTTACAAGGGCATTCATGAACCGCATGGTGCCGATTGCCACCCTGCTGAAGACCACACAGCGCTCCAACCTGACACCGATGGTCGTGTCGGGCACCCACAGCCTGGATATGTGCCTGTGGCTGATGGAGGGCAAGCAGCCGGTCGAGGTGTATGCCCGTTCCAACGAGGCCGTGCTTGGCGAATTAGGGACCAAGGACTCGACCTTCGGCCTCTTCACCATGGACGATGGCTGCCTATGGAGCATGAACATCAGCTGGGCGCTGCCCGAAACCTGGCCGGGGGCGGTGTACGGTCTGGAGATCGGGATCGTCGGCACCCGTGGCATCATTGACATCGAGGACACGCACCGCGACGTCATCCTCGCCTCCTACACCCCGCAGCCGGCCGGATATCGGACCAAGGGATACGAGCCCGGCGCCGAACGTTATGTCGATTTCATCGGGAGCTACCCGCCGGGAGACATGGTCGCCGGCAAGTTGTGGGGGCCGATGCGTGAGGAGACCATGACCTGGTACAACCGACTGCTCAAACGGAACAGCACCCCTCACGCAACGGCAGCCGACGGTCACCGCAACCTGTTGCTGACAATGGCGATGGATTTCTCTGCTCGTACCGGCAAGCCGGTCAATCTCCCTATTTCGGCAAAGGAGCTCGTGGCCTGATGACTGCCTCATACGGGTATGGAACCGAAAGGAAATCGATGCGGACTATCAACGTGGGTGTGATCGGAACCGGATGGTGCGGTGGGATCCGGGCGGTTGCCGCCGCCAACTGTGCCCTGGTCGATCAGCTCCACATCGCCGAGATCAAGCCCGAACGCCTGGCCGAGGTTGCGAACCTGACTCACCCCGTCACGGCCACTACCGACTACGGAGAGTTGATTGCCAACCCCGAGATCGAGGCGCTGATGATCTCGGCGACCCCCGAGAACCTGCATTATCCGATGGCGAGGGAGGGTCTCGAGGCCGGTAAGCACGTTCTCCTCGAAAAGCCGATTGCCCTCTCCCTCGAGGAGGCCGACGAGTTGATCGCCCTGGCCGAGCGCAAGGGGCTCAAGTTCACGATCGGCTATTCCCAGCGGTTCAACGCCAAGCAGGCCTTGGTCAAGAGGAGCCTGGACGACGGGACGCTGGGGGAGCCGGTCAGCGTTCTCGTCAGTCGCCATATCTCTCGCAAACTGGGGGACAAGATCACCTCGAGGATCAAGCTCTCCCCCGCCGCCATGGAGGCCACTCACGACATCGACTTCGCGCTGTGGTGCCTGGAACCCCGCCGTCCCGTCCGGGTCTACGCGCAGGCGGTGGCAAAGGTCATGAAGCCCCAATATGACGTCGCGGACACGATGTCGATCGTGATCACCATGGATGACGGAGTGGTCGTGACGATCGGTGCGGGCTGGATACTGCCGCCCGGCTATCCGAACTTCGCGACAACATGGATCGAGTTCATCGGTTCAGAGGGGGCCCTTCTCATGGATGCCAGCCACAAAGACATCATCCTCAACACGATGCAGAACGGCGTGGTCTTCCCCCTTTCGACGATGCCCGGGGAGTCCGTTGGCGCCGTGTTCGCCGGTCCGATGGAGCGGGAGACAATTCATTTCCTCGAGGCGGTCGCGTACGATCGGCCGGTGATGGTCCAGCCCCGGACCGCGCGCCAGGCAATGGAGATATACATGGCCGCTGATCTCTCGGCGGAGAGGAACCAGGTGGTGGAACTGCCTTTGGATCGCGAAAATGCGGCCATGGCCCTGGCTGCCTCCGTCCGTTCCTGAACCGGGGATACAACGGAGGTTCTCCTGCACATTGATCTGCCCCAGGGACAGGCCACGTTCGAGCGGGTGGGCGAGGGACCGGACCTGGTTCTGCTCCACTCGCTGCTCACCGACCGCGACGCCTTCGACCCGGTCATACCCGAACTGGCTCTGCGCTGGCGGGTGACCAAGCTCGATCTGCCTGGTTTCGGTGGATCGGATCTCTGTGGCCCCTCGATCGATGACTACGCCCGATTCGTCGGGGCCTTCTTGGCTACGGCCGGCTACGACCCCGTGACGACCGCCCTGATGGGAAACGGGTTAGGGGGATTCGTGGCCTTGGGGGCGGCGGTTCGTTATGGCGACAGTTTTGACCGCTTGGTGCTGGCGGGCGCCGGCGCCGCTTTTCCGGAGGAGGGCCGCTTGGTGTTTGCCCGGATGGCCGATCGGGTAGCCGGCGCGGGAATGGAGGCGATCGGCGACATTGCCCTCCGCAGGATCTACACCGAGGAGTACCTGGCGGCCCATCCCGAAGAGGCGGCGGCCCGCCGGGACGTGCTGGTCAAGACCGATCCCGCCGCCTTCATCAACGCCTGCCGGGCCCTGGAGCACGTGGACTACACGCTGCTCGCCCGCCGGGTGACCAATCCCACGTTGATAGTGACCGGCTCACTGGACGCTGCCACTCCCACGGTGTTGGGGGCAGCCCTCGCCAAGCTGATCCCGGGCGCCCGGTTTACGGAGTTGCCCGGTTTGGCCCACGCCCCCCAGCTCCAGGACCCCGCGGCCTTTCTCGCCGTCGCCGGGGCGTACCTGCAGACCCCGCCCTAAAGCCCCAGCAAGCGAACGGCGTTGTCGCCCTTCATCGCCGCTTTCTCGGCTGGGCCCGCATTTCCCACCCGCTCGATGCGGGCCAGCGGATTCGGCTCACCCATGTCATAGGGATAGTCCGTCCCCATGAGGATATGGTCGGCGCCAACCCGGTCAACGAGGTAATCGAGGCCGTCTCCGAAGACGATGCTGTCGAAATATGCCTGCCTGAGATAGGTGCTGGGGGGACGGCTTATCTTGACGCCCACGTCGGGCCGGTTGGCGTACGCATGGTCCATGCGGTCCATGTAGAACGGCAGGTACCCACCGCCGTGCACCGCTAGCAGCTTGAGAGCGGGATGGCGCTCGAGC
>DATHSX010000344.1:0-6512 GCA_035463935.1 Acidimicrobiia bacterium
AATCGCTGATTCTTCGTAACGGCTGATTCTTCGTACCGCTGACTTTCAGCAACAGACGCGAGAAACCCCGAGGGAGCTTCGACGAATCTCCACCCTCTCGGGGTTCCCGCTGTCCGATCGGGATGGGCCCGAAGGCTCTAACCTGTGTCGGACATCGGCCTCGGTCCGAAGACCGCTGCCGTGTCCCCGTTTCCGGGGACTCCCGTTGCCCGAAGGCACGGGGGTGTCACTCCAACGGCTCGACGACCCGAAGGTCCCCGGCCGGCCCACTCTTGCGAGCGAGCTGGAGGACTGCGGTCAGTCTCTTGCGAGTCTTTCCGCTGACCCGATTGACAGTCTCCTGTCATCCGGACCGCTCCAGGGTTTCCCCCGAAGCACGCCATTCAATGTAGATGATCTTGCCGGCACCACCCTCCGCTTTGACTTGAGGATTTTCGCGACGTGCTCTCCGATTTTCGCGGGCGGGGCGAGAGCCCTCATGCAGTGCCCCTCGGGTTGTGCTCAGCCGGCGAGGTCTTGGGCATCGGTCCAGGCCGGGCAAACCTGGCGAAACGAGCACCAGTCACAGAGCCGGCTAGGCCGGGGCGGGAAGTTGTCCTTCTCGATCGCACGGTTGATAGCTGCCCAAAGGGCCCGCAGCTGCCGCTCCATGGCGTCGAGCTGGCTGTCGTCAACGGGGATGCGGTACAGGGTCGGGCCGTTGAGATAGAGCAGACGCACCTCGGAGGGGGTCTCTCCGAGCCGGCGCCGGATCAGGAGTGCGTAGATCTTGAGAGCGAAGAACGCCGGCAGGGCATAAGCCTCAGGCGGCGCCGACCCGGTCTTGTAATCGGTGATCACCAGGCCACCGTCTTCGGCCCGGTCGATCCGATCGAGGATGCCGCGGATGACGATCTGGTCATCGAGAGCTTCGAGCATGTCGAGTTCCCGTTCCAGCGGCTGCACCGATCCCGGGTCCTCCAGCCGGAAGTAGTTGGCGAGGAGCTCGAGGCTTTCGATGCCCCAGGTCCGCTCTTCTTCGACCGAAGCGAAGAGGCCCGCGAACTCGTCGGTTCCCCGCAGCTCGCTCCAGGCGAGCCGGAACAGGTCGTACAGGCGATCAGGCGTTCGGTCGGGCACGCCCAGGTCGTAGAACCGTTGTAGGGCGAGATGCGCGGTGGTTCCGCGGGCTTGGTAACTGGTGACAGGTTCGGGCAGGCGTTCGATGGCGCGAAATCGGAAGAGCTGGGGACAGGCCTTGAAATCGCCGGCCCGGCTAGGTGACAGCGTCTCCAAGCTCATTCCCGGGACTATACGACCGGCAAATGACAGATTTGGAATTCATCGGGGCGAGGCCCCCCGCAAAGGATCGACAGGGAACGAGAAAACCCCGAGAGAGCTCCGACCGAAGTCGCACCCTCTCGGGGTCCTCTGGCCATCCGAACTCCAGACCCGAAGATCCGTTCTTCTCGTGGCCTCCCGAAGCGCCTCTCGGCTCTCCGGCACCTAATCGAAGTCGCCCTCGATCAGACCATTGCAACGTATCCCGACACCCGGGCACATGTCAAGCTCACATCCCCCTTTGATTTCGCGACCCGTTCCCTAGTTTTCGCGTTCGGAAAATCCGGCGTTTGTGGCCTCAAGCCGGGCGGGGGTCCGGCCGATAGCCATTAGCGGGCTGAGACCGTGTCGGGAGACAGGGGAGCAGAAGCGTATGAGGAGAACGCTGGCACTAACCACCGTGACTGCCGCCTGGGTCATCGTGATCCAGCTCCTCAGCGGCGCCATGGCACCCCCCCGCTTCATCGATCTCGCCGCTGCCGACGTAGTCCCTGTCCACGCGAGTCCATCGACGCCGTCGCCGGCGGAACTCGTCAAAGCCCCCGTCCTGTTTAGCAACCCCAGAGTGGCGCCGGCCACGGTGTCGCTCCCCTCTCCGTCCCCGGCTTTCCCGGTCGCGACCACGACTCCCCTCGCAGTGACTACGACCACCGGGGTGCCCGTGACCACTGCGGCATCGGCGCCCGCCACCACCCTCGCTCCCCCCACCACGGCGGCCCCCACCACGATGGCGGCGCCCACCACGACGGCGGCACCGGCCACGACGGCGGCACCGACCACCACGGCGGCTCTGCCCGCGGCCGGCAGCTTCTCCTCCTCGGCCGAGGCGGACTTCCTTCTTCGGATCAACAATCTCCGCTCCTCGGTCGGGGTGTCCGGACTGGCGGGCGATGCCAGCCTCAACAACTACGCCAGATGGTGGGCCAAGCACATGGCCGAGACTGGAGACTTCGCTCACAGCAACATCGGCTCGTTGCTCGGCACCTGGTCCATCGTCGGGGAGAACATCGGCTACGGGGCTGCGGTCGGCCCGGTCTTCACCGCCCTCGTGAATAGCCCGAGCCACTACAACAACATGGTGGAGGCTCGTTTCGCGGCGGTCGGGGTCGGCGTCTACGTGGATGCGACCGGCTACCTCTGGACGGCCCACGTCTTTGGTGGCTGACGGTCCGTAACCGCGCTCGCGGGGGAAGTGGGAGCAGCGAGGAGTTCTAGGCTTTCTGTCCCATGTCCCTGATACCTTCGGGAGCATGAACATCGAACAAGCTCTCTGTCTGCTCACCGGTGCCGGCTTCGAGTTCGCATCGGTCTTCGACGGACCCGGCCGCACTTGCCCGGACTGCTCTTGCCAGGAGCACGCCGCCGCCGCATGACTTCGGGCCAGGATGCCGGTCCGCTCGAGACACGGATACATCCCGCCGATTGGGATGGGGCGATCGCTGACAGCGACGGCCCCCAACTCGTGGTGGCCGGGCCGGGGACCGGCAAGACCGAGTTCCTGATCAGACGGGCCCATCATCTCGTCAGGTCGGCCAAGGCGCAACCGGGAGAGATCCTGGTGCTCACGTTCTCCAGAAGAGCGGCCGGGGACATAGCCCGGCGGGTAGCGAGCCAGACGGGAGGGGGCGCCCCGATTGCAGCCACGTTCCACTCCTTCGCCCACCGCCTGCTCGAAACGCACGGCACTCGCAGTCATGGCTGGAAAGAGATGCCCACGCTGCTAACCGGGTTGGAGCAGGTCGGCCTGGTCGCCCGCCTCCTCAGCGAGGAAGACCCCTCGGACTGGCCGGTTCCGTACCGGCCGCTGCTGGCGGGTTCCACCCTGGCCGAGGAAGTGGCCGATTTCGTATTGCGGTGCCGCGAACGCTTGCTCGACGCCGGTGACATCGAGAACATGGCCGCCGGGCGGCCGCAATGGCGTGCCCTGCCCGCCTTTCTGAGACGATACGACGCCGAGCTCTCATCCCGCGGCCGAATCGATTACGGCGCCCTCTTGGCCGCGGCCGTGTTTGCCCTTGAGCGACCCGAGATCCAGGCGGCGGTCGCGGCCGAGTACCGCTACCTGCTCATCGACGAATATCAGGACACCTCCGCCGCCCAGGCGCGCCTTCTGGAGTTGCTCAGCCAACCGCACCGCAATATCACCGTCACGGGCGATCCCTATCAATCGATCTATTCGTTTCGCGGCGCCGAGCTGACCAACGTGGCCGAGTTTCCCGATCGTTTTCGCGATCTGCAGGGCCGCCCTGCTCGCCGGTTCGTCCTGACCACCAGCTTCCGGGTGGCGGCCGAGATCCTGGAGGGAGCCCTGCGGGTAGTGGCGGGTGGGGATCTGCCGGGAGGGGCCGGTCCTGTCGAACCCGCCCCCCACCCGGGGCGGGTGGAGGCATACGTGTTCGATCAGGCCAGCGCCGAGGCGGAGTGGATCGCCACCCAGATCGAGCGCCTCCACCTCGAACAGGGTCTCGCCTACTCCAAGATCGGGCTCCTGGTCCGTTCCACCCGGCATCTCCTTCCCGAACTTTCGCGTGCCCTGGGAAGGCGGCGAATCAAGCATGAACTCCCCGATCGGAGACTGGTGGATCACCCCGGCATCCGCCTGGTCTTCGATCTGGTGGAAGCGACCTGGACCGACGCCGCCGCGATCCTCAACCCGGGTCTGACCGGTTTGCGGGAGGAGGCGGATCGGGCGGTGCGTCGGCTGCTGCTGGGGCCTTTGTTATCGATGCCCCTAGCCCGCGAAAGAGATCTGTTGCGAACCCGGCGGCGCACCGGCCGGCCCTGGGCGGAGATCCTGGCCAGTCAGCTTCCGGAGGCAGCTGGCATTGCGGCTCTAATGTCCGATCCGAGCTGGGCCACGACGGCCTCGGCCGCCGACGGCTTCTGGCGTCTCTGGACGTCGGTGCCCCAGCTGACCGATCTGGTGGCGGACCCTGCGCTGGACGACTATCGCCAGGCGTGGGCGGCCTTCTCCCAGGTCCTCGAACGTCAGCTGGAGCGCGATCCCACCATCTCGTTGGCGGACTTCCAAAGACTCTCGACCAGCGAGGACTTCGAGGCCTCACCGCTGCTCTCCCTGCGGAGCCCTCGGACCGACCAATTGACCCTGACCACCTTGCACCAGGCCAAGGGGCTGGAGTTCGAGGTCGTCTTCATAGCCGACGCCGCCGAGGGGGTCTTCCCGGATCTGCGGCGATCGGCGGCTCTCCTTCGCCCGGAATACCTGGCAAGCGGCCGCGATGGGCAACACGAAGTGCGCTCCCCGGGGGAGGCGATGCGATTCCGCCTCCAGGAGGAGATGCGCCTCGCTTATACCGCGATGACCAGGGCCCGAGCCCGGGTGATATGGACCGCCACCTCGGCTGCGATCGACGAAGGTGAAAGGCGGCCGTCGCGGTTTCTGCTGGCCGCCTCGGGGCAGACCGATTTCGACCAGATCCACGCCCCGCCTCGCGCCGACGGCGCGGTTCCGGTCACCATCATCGAGGCCCAGGCGATGCTCCGCCGCATGCTCACCGATCCGGCGTCCTCCACCGCCGACAGATTGGCCGCGGTGGCCGTGCTGGCCCACCCGGCGACACACGCCTGGGACGCCGCGGGTTTTGCCGGAGCCGCACCCCGTGGTCCCGACCGCGGCGTCATCGAAGGGCCGATCCGGCTTTCACCGTCTCAGGCGGAGTCATACGCCGCCTGTCCTCGGCGGTATGTCTTCGAGCGCCGGCTCGGCGCCGGTGACACGTTTTCGCCCTACGCCCATTTCGGCTCCTTGATGCACAAGGTGCTGGAACTGTCTGAAGGTGTCGCTCTTAAGTTTGGGCTGGCCCATGCCGACCTGAGCCAGGCTCTGGAGGCGCTCGAGAGTGTCTGGACGGCCGAGGCCGACTTTGGCACCCCCACCCTCAACGAAGCGTGGAAAGGACGAGGCCGCAAACTGCTGGGGCGAATGCACGAACGCTGGCCTGGAAAGGACGCGGTGGTGGTTGCCTCCGAGCGCAGTTTCCGGCTCGACATTGCGGGCATCACCTGGTCGGGGCGGGCAGATCGGGTGGAGCGTTATGGCAGCGGGCGGCTGCGGATCGTCGATTACAAGACCAGTAGCAGCCAGCCCACGGTGCCGGAGGCCGCCGCGTCGCTGCAACTGGGCTTCTACCTTCTTGGCGCCCTCGCCGACCCCGAGCTCAAGGAGTGGGGGGAACCCGACTCCGCCCAATTCTGGCATCCGATGGCACCCCAGCCGGTCCGCGAGTTCGATCTCAAGAACCTGCCCGAACTCACCAACCGTTTAGAGGCCATCGGCCAAGGGATTCTGGCCGAACGGTGGCCGGCGACGCCGGGACGGCATTGCGACACGTGCCCGGTTCTCCTGCTATGCCCCGCATGGCCGGAAGGGCGAGAGGCCTACCTACCGTGATCACTCCATCGGGTGAGCAGCGAGCAGTCATCGAAGCCCCCCTCACGCCTATGCGAGTGGCGGCGGGGGCGGGGACTGGCAAGACCACGACGATCGCCCTCCGGGTGGTCCATCTGGTCAAGGTTCACGGGTTAGAGCCCGAACGCATCCTCGGTATCACCTTCACCAACAAGGCCGCGGCCGAACTCGCCGATCGGATCAGGCGTCATCTGGCCGGCGTCGTAGACCCGGGCCGGGAGGCGGAGATCCATACCTACCACGGCTTCGCCGCCCAATTGCTCCGGGAGTTCGGGGCGCTCGTGGGAATGGAGCGACGCGCCCAGGTCATCACCCCCACCTTCTCGCGCCAGCTGCTCACCGGTGTGATTGCGAGCACACCCCTTCCGGCCATAAGTATCGCCAGCCGGGGGGTCGTTGAAGACCTCCGCCGCTTCGGATCGATGCTGGGGGACCATCTGCTGGAGCCCGCCGAGGTCCGAATCCCCGACTACGAGCCCGGCGCCCCGTGGGAGCTGCGAGCGGACCTCGTCAGGGGTCTGCTCGCGTACCAGACGGAAAAGCGGAGACTGGGAGTCGCCGACTACTCGGATCTGGTCGTGCTCGCCCACCGCCTGGCCATCCAATTCCCCGAAGTGGCAGCCGAAATCCGAGGCAGGTACCAGGCGGTGATGCTGGACGAGTACCAGGACACCAACCCGGCCCAGCGCGAGTTCCTGCGGGTTCTGTTCCCCGATGGTTTCTCGGTCACCGCGGTTGGCGACGTCGATCAGACGATCTACGA
>DATHSX010000345.1:0-7385 GCA_035463935.1 Acidimicrobiia bacterium
AAAGCCGGTTCGTTCTAGCACCATCGCCGAGGCCGGGTTGTCGGGGTGGAGCATCCCGAACGCCCTCGTCACCCCGAGGTCGTCGAACAGGTACTCCACAATTGCCGCCAGCGCCTCGACGGCATAACCCCGACCCCAGTGGGCGGCGGCGAAGGTGTAGCCGACCTCGGCGGTGTGGCCCTGCCAGGTGAGATGCACCGCCAGGTCCCCGAACACCTCCCCGCTGTCGGGGTCGCAGACGATCGCCATCCACCACTCGTCGTTGGCGGGGCCGTCCATGGCAACCAGCTCGGAAGCGATCTGCTCGGCCCGTTCCCGGGGGAAGGGGAGAACCCAGTCCTGGTATCTGGCCACTACCGGGTCATTGCGCCGTTCCCATAATCCAACGGCATCGCTGGCGGTGAACGGGCGGATCAGCAGTCGTTTGGTCCGAATCGGGGTGAACACGAAGCGCATTCAACCAGTCGGGCTGGGCTGCGGAGGCCCCCAGAAGGCCGGCGACGCCGGGAGGTGACGGCGCCGGCCGGTTGGGTTACTTGCTGGCAGCTCGCTTGTAGAGCCTGACCGAGAAGGGCACGAACACCGCCAGGATCACCGCGATCCAGATGAGGGTGTAGATCACCGGGTGCTGCATCGGCCAGGCCTCGGGCACGGGCGCCAGCGGGTTGACATTCCCGAACAGGTTGCGGGCGGCCTGGGTGACGGCCGACACCGGGTTCCACTCGGCGAAGACCCGCAGCGGGGTGGGAAGGTTCTGGCTGGGGACGAAGGCATTGGAGATGAAGGTGAGCGGCATGATCACCATGAACGAGGCGTTGTTGACCACCTCCGGGCTCGGCACCGCCAACCCCACGGCCGCCATCACCCAGGAGAAGGCGTAGGAGAAGAGAAGCAGCACGGCGAAGCCGGCCAGCGCCTCCCAGACCGAGGTCCTGATCCGCCACCCCACTAGGAGGCCGGTGGCGGCCATGATGGCGATGGAGAGCACGTTGTAGATGATGTCGCTGGCCGTTCGTCCCACCAGCACCGCTGACCGGGTCATCGGTAACGACCGGAACCGGTCGATGATCCCCTTCTTCATGTCCTCGGCCAGCCCCGCCCCGGTGTAGGTGGCTCCGAAGACCACCGTCTGGGCGAAGATCCCGGCAATAAGGAACTCGCGGTATCCCACCCCGGGGACGTCGATCGAACCGCCGAACACGTACGCGAACAGCAACACGAACATGATTGGCGACATCAGGACCCAGATCAGAAGCTCGGGGACCCGCTTGATCTTGATCAGGTTCCGCTTGGCGACGGCAAAGCCGTCGGCGGTTACCCACATCAGCTGACTCATCAGGCACTCTCCTTCAGCTGCTCGACTGCTGACTCCTCGGTGGCGCCGTTCTCAGCGTGGTGGCCGGTGAGGGTGAGGAACACGTCGTCCAGGGTGGGGCGGCGCAGGGCGACGTCGAGGACCTTGACCGAGCGTCCGTCGAGTCCGCGCAGCACCTCGGTGAGGACTCCGCTCCCGCCCGCCACCGGGGCGGTCAGAGTGCGGTTCTGCTCGTTGACGTCGACCTCCCCAACGGCGAAGAGGGCCAGGGTCTCCCGGGCTCGGGGCAGGTCGAAGTGCGATTCGATCACCAGCTCGACTCTTTCGCCCCCGATCTGGCTCTTGAGCTGGTCGGCCGTTCCCCGGGCGATGGCTTGGCCATGGTCGATCACGACGATCTCGTCGGCCAGGCGGTCGGCCTCTTCGAGGTACTGGGTGGTTAGCAAGAGGGTGGTGCCGGTCCGCACCATCTCCCGGATGACCTCCCACATGTCGGCGCGGCTGCGGGGATCGAGACCGGTGGTGGGCTCGTCGAGGAACAGCACCTCCGGCTCGGCCACCAGCGCCCCGGCCAGGTCGAGGCGACGCCGCATCCCGCCCGAGTAGGTCTTGACCGGACGATCGGCCGCCTCGGTCAGGTCGAAGACCTCCAGTAGTTCCCGCGCCCGGGAACGCGAACGCGCCCGGCCCAACCGGTAGAGCCGGCCGAACAGGTCCAGGTTCTCGAATCCGGTCAGGTGCTCGTCGACGGCGGCGTACTGGCCCGACAGCCCGATCTTGCTCCGGACCTCGTTCGGCCGGGCGGCCACGTCGATCCCGGCGACATGGGCGGTCCCGGCATCGGCCTCGAGCAGGGTGGTGAGGATCCGCACCGCGGTGGTCTTGCCCGCCCCGTTGGGACCCAGCAGCCCCAGCACCTTCCCCTCGGGGACGCTGAGATCGAGCCCATCGAGGGCCTTGACATCCTTGTAGTGCTTGACGAGCCCTTCTGCCCGTATCACTTCGTTCACAGTCGCTCCTTCCTTCCGACCTGGTATGAGACTCCGCCGGGCGGCAGAACTCATCGCCGATTTCAAGGTATCTGGCATTCATGCCAGTTTCTGGCCGGAATATCTGGAAAGATGAGAAACCATGGCCGATACCACTGCTCGGGCTCTGCGCCTCTTGTCGCTGCTGCAGACCCGCCGCACCTGGACCGGCCATGAGCTGATGGATCGCCTGGATGTCAGCGAACGGACCTTGCGCCGCGACATCGATCGGCTCCGCGAGCTGGGCTATCGGGTCGCCGCCTCCAGCGGACCGTCCGGCGGTTACCAACTGGAGGCGGGGGTGGACATCCCCCCGCTACTGCTCGATGATGACGAAGCCGTGGCCATCGCCATGGGCTTGCTCACCGCCGCCGGGGGGACCATCACCGGGATCGAGGAAACTTCGGTGCGGGCCCTGGCCAAGCTGGAGAAGGTGCTCCCGCCCCGGATCCGCCGGCGGGTGAGCACGCTGCAAGCGGCGGTGGTCCCGGTGGTGCGGGCCTGGATCCGGGTCGACGCCGAGGCTCTAACCACGGTCGCCCAAGCCTGCCGGGACCATGAACGGCTTCGTTTCGATTACCAGGCGCGGGACGGGGAGCGGAGCGAGCGGCACGTCGAGCCCCACCAACTGGTCTCACTCCACCAGCGGTGGTACCTGGTGGCCTACGACCGGGAGCGGGAGGATTGGCGCACCTTTCGTCTCGACCGTATCGACGACCCCCGGGCGACCCGGATCGTATTCAAGCCCCGCCGCATCCCGGGTGGGAACGCGGCCGAGTATGTGATGGCCTCGTTGCGGTCGATCCCGATGCGATATCAGGTGACGGTCACCCTGCACGCTCCGGCGGCGGACGTCGCTGCGCGGATCCGGGCTGGGGAGGGAGAGGTCGAGGCGCTCGATGAGGCGCGCTGCCTCTTCCGCACCCAGGGCGACTCTCTGGAATGGCTTGCGTTCATGCTCATCTGGTTCAACGTGGGGTTCGAGGTGCGCGAACCGCCGGAGTTGGTGGATTACCTCGCCGAGTTGTCGCGGCGACTGGGGGCGGCAGCGGTATCGCCGGCACGCAGCCAGTCAACCGAGATCGACCGGTAGCCGATCCGGGCCGCGCAGCACGATCGAAGGTCGCCAGGTGACCTGGTCCAGATCGGCGACGAGGTGGGGGAACCGCCGATAGAGAGCCGTTAGCCCCACTCTCCCCTCGAGCCTGGCCAGCGGAGCTCCCAGACAGTGATGGATCCCATGGCCGAAGGAGAGGTGGTCGCGGGCGTTGCGGCGAGTCAGATCGAGTCGGTCGGGGGATGGGAAGATGGCCGGGTCGCGGTTGGCGCCGGCCAGCACCAGCAAGGCCAGGTCCCCGGGGTGGAGCTTGACCCCTCCCACCTCGACCGGAACGGTCGCCACCCGGCTGGTCCGCTGCACGGGCGGGTCGAAACGCAGCAACTCCTCGACCGCGTTGGCCACTGCCTGCTTGCCCCCGTCGAGGTGGGGGCGCTGCTCGGGGTGGCGGGTCAGGGCCACCACCGCATTGCCGATCAGGTTGGTGGTCGTCTCGTGTCCGGCCGCCAGCAGTAGCACCACCATCGAGAACAGCTCGTCGTCGCTGAGAGCGTCGTCGCCATCCCGGGCCGCGACCAGGGCCCCGATCAAATCGGTGGTGGGGCGGCGGCGCCGTTCTTCGAAGTGGGACCGGAGGTACCCGTCGAGCCCGGCGACGCTCTCCTCGAATCGGGCCACCGCCGCCGGGGGCGGGAACGGGTCGAGCAGGAGGGCGACCCCGTCCGACCAGCTCTTCAGCCGGTCGCGGTCGGCGGCGGGGAGCCCCAGCAGTTCCGAGATCACCAGCACCGGCAGGGGATAGGCGAAGGACTCCATCAGCTCGACGGGGTCTTCACCCAAGGCGTCGAGCAGTTCGTCGGTGAGCGCGGCCACCCGGGGTTCCAGACTCGCGATCCGGGATGGGGTGAATGCCTTCGAGACCAGTCGCCGCAACCGGGTGTGGTCGGGTGGGTCGAGGCCGAGCAGGGTGCGTCCGAAGAGGTTCTGGTTGGGATCGAGGGGGAGCTGACCGGAGGCGGCGAGGTTGCCCAGCAAGGTCGAGCGCCCCCGGTCGGCGGAGAAGCGGGGATCGTGCAGGATCGCCTTCACGTCGTGGTAGCGCACGAAGACAAAACCGTTGAACAGCGGTTGCTCCAGCACCGGCGAGCTTCGGTGAAGGGCGGCGTAAGTGGGGTAGGGGTCGGCAATCTCGGCCGGGTCGAACGGGTTGTAGAGGACCTGGGTCACGGTCCCATTGTCCTCCGGGTTCTGTGCTATTCGCACCTCAGGCTCCGCGCGCTGTGCTATTCGCTCCCCAGCGGGACGAGGACCTCGGTAACGAGCTCGGCCTCCTCGGTAGTGAGGTACTGGGTGGGGAGGCGCAGGTGCTCCTCGGCCCCAAAGCGGAGGTACACGTACCAGGGCGGACCGGTCACCGTCCGTCCGGCCCGCTGGGCCCATCCCGCCAGCTCCGCCGCCACCGCCGGGAGTTGTTCGTAGCCACCCACGACCAGGCTGGAGGCGACCTCCCCCGCCGGGGTGGAGAGCGGGGCGATGCGACCCACCGGGGGCACCGACCGGTCGATGGGGATGAGCAGCTCGATCGAGCGGCGCCGGCCAGTGGCAGGGCGGACGATGCAGACGGGGGGTTGGGCTGCCCGGGCGTCGTAGCGCTGGACGTGGGTTTCGACCTCGACGAAGAGAGGCGCCAGGTCCGCATCCGTCTCGACTTCGGTCCGCAACGCCGCCCACCGGCCGGGCGGGCGGCGTCGGATCACCACATCGAGATCCCCGGAGCGCTCCAGCCGGATGTCCAGCTCGGCCAGGCGTCGCTCGAGGGCCATTCGCTCTCCTTCCAGCTCGGATCGCCGGCGCTCCAGCTCGGCGACCAGCGAACCACCCCCCGCCCGCAGGTCCTTGATCCGGCGCAAGGGGATTCCAAGGTCGACCAGCGTCACGATCCGGCGCAATTCCGGGATCTGGGTCGCCGAGTAGTAGCGATAGCTGGTGGCGGGGTCCACCCACGCCGGTTGGAACAGTCCGACGGCGTCATAGTGGCGCAGGCGCTTGGACGAGATCCCGGTCAGTCCGGAGAATGCACCGATCGTGAACATCGGATCAGCGTATTGCTTGACCTTCCCACCGTGGCAAGGTTCAGAATGGCGCCATGCGAGAGGTCCGGATAGCCGCCCAACTCCACCCCCAGCATGGTTCATACCCGGGTTTCCGAGAGGCGGTGGGGGCCGCCGACCGGCTCGGGTATGACCTGATCTACACCTGGGACCACTTCTATCCGCTCTACGGAGAGCGTGACGGGGCTCATTTCGAGTGCTGGACGCTGCTGGCGGCCATGGCCGAACAGACCACCCGCGCCGAGATCGGGGCGTTGGTCACCTGCAACTCCTACCGCAACCCCGATCTGTTGGCCGACATGGCCCGCACCGTCGATCACATCTCGGCCGGGCGGTTGGTGCTGGGGATTGGTGCCGGTTGGGCCCGGCGCGATTACCGCGAATACGGCTATGAGTACGGGACCGCCGGCTCCCGTTTAGACGACCTGGCCGGGGCGCTCCCCCGCATCGAGCGACGGCTGGCTGCGCTCAACCCTCCTCCGCTCCGCGCCGTTCCCATCGTCATCGGCGGGGTGGGCGAGCAGAAGACCCTACGGCTGGTGGCCACCCACGCCGACGGCTGGCATGCCCTCTTCCCTGACCATCCCGGTCAGCTCGAGCCGAAGGTAGAAGCGCTCCGCCGTTGGTGTGACGAGGCGGGCCGGGCCCCGACCGAAATCGAGTGGGGCGTCGGCGTCGAACCCGACGATCTCGATCGCTTCCTCCGCAGGGACGCCCTCGTCTATCTCGAGATGGGTTTCACCCAGTTCACGCTCGGGTTCAACGGCCCGCACTGGCCGGTCGACCAGGGAAGAGACTGGCTGGCGTGGCGGGACCAGGTCAATGGCCGGTCCTAGCCGTCGGTCGGTCGTGGCCGTGAAGGTTCACCCACCAACACGGTGCACCCACCCTCACAGACCGTGGAACGGGGCGTTAGGACCATCGCCTCTGGCGTGACGGCGCGGCGGCGCCCGACGATGGCGGTTGAGAACGAAAGGATCGCCTTCATGACTGCTCCCACCCTTGTGGCCGGTCCGCAACGACCGGCGCCATCCCTGCACCGCCGCCGGACCGTCAGATACTTCGCCGCGGCCATGGCCGCCATCGCTTCGGTCATCTACCTTCTGATCGGTCTGCGCTTGGTCACCGTGCTCGACAAGCCTGAAGACCAGGTCGGCTTTGGCCTGGCGGCCGGAATCGCCTTCGCCATCGGCGCACTGATGATCCTGGTGGTCGACAACCGGGGCCTCTGGGCCGCCGGCGCCATCGCCCAGGCGTTGATCATCTTCATGTACTTCAGCCTGGCCTCCGAGAGAACCCCGCAGTTCGAGGCCTGGGGGATCTTCATCAGGGTTGCCCAGTTCTTGTTGCTGGGGGCACTCGGCTATCTGGCGATCAGCCATCGGGCCGAGGGACGTCATCGGGCAGAGCCAGCGGCTCGGGTTACGGCGCCATGATCACCTCCCCACCGACCCCGTTCGTCAGCAGGCCGACGGTTGCCGCGCGCCGGGGCGGTTACGTAGTGGCGATCGCCATCAACCTCGTGATGCTGTACGTGGCCAACCATCTGCTGGCCTGGGACCTACTGCCCTTCCTCACCGCCGACTTCGAACGAGTGTTGCTGCTGATCAACATCTCGCTGGTGGCGACGATCCTGGTCAATGCCGTCTACCTCGGCTACGACCAGGGGTGGTTCCGATCACTCGGCCAGGTCGGGCTGAATCTCATCAGCCTGGTGGTGGGCATCCGGATGTATCAGGTGTTCCCCTTCGACTTCTCGGCCTACGAGTTCAGCTGGGCGACCGTCGTCCGGGTGATGATTGTCCTGGGCATCGTGGGGCTGGCGATCGGGACTGTGGCGGAGCTGGTCAAGCTCGCCCGACGAGGATTCCTGG
>DATHSX010000346.1:0-6765 GCA_035463935.1 Acidimicrobiia bacterium
TTGCCGCCCCTGATCAAGATTTCGCCGTCGCTGGCGACCTGGATTTCCACCCCGGGAAGAGGAGTCCCGACCGACCCGATCCGATTGGCCTCCGGCCGGTTCGTCGTGGCCGGGCCGCTGCACTCGCTGAGGCCGAACAACTCGCAGAGCGGAATGCCCAGGGAGTTGAAGAAGACGATCAACTCGGGGTCGGTGGGGGCAGCCGTGGTGACGGCCACCGTCAGCTGGTCCATGCCCAGCGTGCTCCGGACCTTGCGGAATATCAGGCGGTCAAAGACGAGGTTGAGCAAGGACGTGAAGAAGGGAGCCCTCCCCTGCTGTCGGGCCTTGACGAGACGCTGGCCGTTCTCCACCGCCCGGGTGATGAGTTTCTGTTTGGAGTCTTCCGCAAACCGGTTGAGCAGACGGGTCTGGAACTTCTCCCAGACCCGGGGGACACCCAGGAAGGCCTGAGGACGGGCCCGGGTCACGTATTCCAGAACCTGGTTGAGGTCGGGGCACAACCACACCTGGCCGGCCATCCACAGCGACAAATACATCGTCACCATCCGCTCGGCGATGTGGGCCAGGGGGAGGTACGACACCAGGCGCAGGTTGGGGGGCAGATCCAGGGCGCGCCGGGAAGATTCGGCGGTCCACAGCAGATTGCGGTGGCTGAATATGACACCCTTGGGAAAGCCCGTGGTCCCCGAGGTGTAGATGAGGGTCGCAACATCGGACGGGCTCAAGCCCTTGACACGCTCCGCCACGAGGCCGGGGTTCGCCTGCAGCGAAGCCCGTCCTCGGGCGATCAGGTCGTCCCAGGACAGCACCCAGTCGCTTCCGGCAAAGGACTCCGAGCCGGTCATGAGGACGGCATAACGAAGGTCGGGAATCTCGGACCTGACCGATTCCCAGCGATGCAGATAGGAAGGGTCCTCCAGCACGGCCACCTTGGCCTTGCAGTCGTGGGCGATGTAGGCGATCTGGCCGGGTGCCAGGGTCGCATAGAGGGTCACACCGGTGGCACCTGCGTGGATCGCTCCGGAGTCGGCAATGAGGTGCTCGGGGCGGTTACTCGCCTGGATAGCTACAACGTCTCCCGGTTCCACACCCAGGGTGGTCAGCCCGGCGGCGGCCTCCAACGCCACCGTTCGGTAATCAGCCCAGGTGAGAAGCTTCCACTCCTCACCCTCCTTCCAGTGGATCGCCGGCACGTCGCCATGAACGGTGGCATTCCGCTCGAGGAGCTCAACGGTGGTCTTGCCCTCCACCGCGGAGTCGATCTCCGACCTTTCCGATCCAAGCCTTCCCAGCTCGATGACAGACATCAAAACTCCCGGATATTTATGTCTGGAACGTAAGGCCGCCGGGCCAAGACGCCAGGGCCGTTAGGCCCCTTCGCCCCTGGCCGGCGCGGGCTACTTCTCGCCCAGGGCGTTGACCGCGCCCGACCCCGAGATGGTGCGCTCGACCTCGGGAGAACCCCAGTAACCGAGGCTTCCCACCCCGCTCAGGGTCGCCTCCAGCCGCCGGGTCACCCACACGGTTCCGCTTCCCACGCCCGAAATCTCGACCACCGCTTCCTCACTCTCCAGATCAGCGGCCTCGTAATCGCCCATCCCCGACAGAGTCACCTCTTGGAAACCGATCGCGCCACTGAGCTCCACCTTGCCCGCCCCCGAAATCGTTACCCGCAGCGATGTCGCGTCCAGGTTGCTGAAGACCAGATCACCGGCCCCCGACAGAACGACCGTGAAGTCCTCGCTGGCCACATCGTCGGCGGTGACGGTGCCCGCGCCCGAAATCTCGACCCGGGAGAGGGAGGGCGTGCCGATCTGAAAACGGACTCCTTCGGAGGTATCCAGGTTGTATCCGGAACGGACCCTCAACTCGAGAGTCGAGCCGTCCACTTCGGCAATCAGATAGTCCTGCAGATTGTCATCCGTCTCGATCGTGAGGCTCGGGGCCACTCCCACCGTGACCTCGGCGTCACCGATCCCGGCCAGGGCGATCTCATCGAATTCATCGACGTCCACCACGACCGAAGTCACATTCCCGGACCCGTCGATTCTTTCCGGCAGGCCGAAGACGACGTCCTGGCAGGCCGCCAGCAGCAGGGTCGCGAGCGCGAGAACACACGCTTTTTTCAACATGAAATTCCCTTCGTCGGCTAATCATCCCGTCGCTCCGCCCGCCCCGCCCAGGGCCAAACGGCCCGGCTCGGTGGCAATGTGACCCTCGGCCCTTCTCCTCGGTGTCGCCTCCGTTAGGTTGGGGACCGCCTGCCGAAAGGAGCAACATGACCGCGGAGAGCCCCGGCCAGCCCGAGCCCTCGGTATACGAGGATCTCAAGGTGGAAGGTGAACAGTTGCTGGCGAAGGTGAAGGAGCTAATCCACAAAGGGAACGTTCGCAGAGTCATCATCAAGAACGAGGACGGCGAAACTCTGCTCGAGATCCCGCTGACGCTGGGTGTGGCTGGAGCCCTGCTCGCTCCCAGCCTGGTGGCGGTGGGGGCGATCGCGGCGATGGTCACGGCCTGCACCATCACCATCGAAAGGCTGCCCGACAAGTCCGAGCAATCCTGAGCCGCCCCTCAGCGTCTCAAAGCGCCGGAACGGTGCCGGCCCGACTCAACAACGAGCGCTGCTCGGGTTGCGGCAACATGCCAGGATTTGGAAGCGGACGGTCCAGCTCGATCGCCAGGGCCGCCAGCCCTGCCACCACCAGGGCAGACTGGTAGGTGCTGATCAGGCCCACCCCGCCGGAGAACAGGAGGAGGAGGCCCCCGACCATCCCCCAACGCCGATTCGACCACGCCTGCCACACGGTCGCGGTCACCAGCCCGGCCGCCAGCCCGTAGGTCCAGGCCGGCAGGCTCACGGGCATCCCGAAGGACCACAACACCAGGACGCGGAATGGCGACGGTCGCCAGGCAAGAGCCAAAGTGGCGGCGAAGGCCACGGCCAGCCCTAAGCCAGTTGCTCGTCGGGTCAACCGCTCACCGAGAACGAGCGGCGCGGAGATTCCGGCGGCTACTGCCAGGACCTCGCCGCCCACCAGGAGAGCGCTCAAGGTCAGCTGGGCGATCCCGGAGGCGCCGAAGTAGGTGCCGAGACCTGTCAGCACGGCCGCCCCTCCGAACAACACGACGGGGATGCGGCGCCGGCCGGGCTCGGCGACCATGGCCAGGGCGGCGACCGAGGCCAGCGAGGCCCAGCCCATAGCCTCTCCACCGAGGACCCCCAGCCGATAGGCGGCGGCGGCGCCGGCAAACCCGACCGTGGCTGCCGCCAGCAGCATCCGGGGGCCGAAGTTGGTCGCAGCTGAGTTCCTTAGCACCCATCCCCACGTCACAACCGTCAAGACGACGGCGACGTAATAGGACACCCGTCCCGCCTCGCCCACGGCCCGCAACGGCGTGGCCCAGCGGTCCAGGCCGGGGATGTTGACGAAGGACCGGGTGGCGATCCGTAATACCACCAGCTCAACCACGGCCACCGCGCCGGTAGCGAGGGGGATCCAGCGGTCGGGGAGGGGCCGGGGATCGGCTGCAGTCATCTTCCCTCTCTACCGACCTCGGCCCTGCGAATCGCCCGGGCGACAGCCAGCATGCCGACTATCACCAGACCGATTCCGATAGCGACGGCCGCCACCAGCAGGGCCGGCGAGCCCGCCGACCGCGACCAAGGGGCCACCTCATCGGTGAGCTGGAGCTGGAAGAAGACCGAGACCGATTTGATCCCGTCGCGCTGGCCCTGGCTGCCATCCCAGACCGCAAAGGCGGTGTCGATCGGCGTCCCGGCGGTGAACGAGGGCTCCAGGGTCCCGGCGGAGGCAACTGGCCTGCTGAACACCACCGACCAGCGACCGGACCAGTAGACGCCATGGCCCTGGACGGTCTGTTGGGCGGCGGCGGTGAGCGTGCCGAAACCCCCCGCCACCAGGCTTTGGACGGGGCTGGCCAGGGTCACCGCCACGGGATTGCCGGCGGCCCGGGCCGGGTAGTAGAGATCCTCTTCCGAGGGGTACAGGTCCACATAGCCGCCGGTGGGGAGCCGCGAGACCCCGGCCTCCGTGTCACTACGCCAGTGCCAGATGTTCACCGCCTGGTCCACCTGGCCCATGCAGATGGCGGGTACCGCCGCCCCTCCCAACCCGGGAAACTGCACGGCCGCGGCATCGGCGAAGAGCTCAGGACGGTCGGATCGGATGTCCTGAGTGGAATCCGGCCATTCCATCATCAGGTAGAGGTTGCCGTTCCAGTGCGCGGCGCGAACGGCCACGCTCTGCACGGTGCCTCCCCCCATCGGGATCGTGACTTGTTGGGCAGTGAGCGGGACCATCACGGCCGGAATCGCTTGCCAGCCGGGGCTGGAACCGTCGAGGCCGGGATCGGTGGTTGCCCGCCAGGCGCCGACCACGGGCGCCTGGGCCAGGGCAGGATTGGCCTCGAACACCCGCAATGCCAGCGCGACGAGCAGCACGACCGCACCGATCAGGAGGGGCCGGCGGCTCATGTCGCCATCCCCGGCAGCGGGCACGGCCCACAGCCAACGTCATCGGGCGGCGCCTGGGCAAGCGGGCTATCAGCGATCTCGGCCGGCTGCAGCCCCAGTTGAGCCAGGTGGGCCTCGATCCAGGCCGCCAGCAATGCGCCTACCGAACGGTAGAAAGGATGTTCGGCCACGATGGCGATCCGGCGCCCGAACGCCGGGCCCCAGCACCCGAGGTGATCCCGCAGGAAGGACGCCGCGGTGCTCCGGCTCACCTCGACCTCCTCGGCGCCGAGGTTCCCGAGGGCATAGGCTTCCTTGCGGGCCAGGATCGCGCAGAACTCGAGCTCCACCACGATGTGATCGACCCGCTCCCGCTCCCCTCCCCCGGGCTTGAGTCCATGGGCCCGATAGAACCCGGCGATGTCGGCCAACAGGTCGACCTGCTGGAACAGGTCCTGGCCCCGGTAGGCGGTTTCGTACCCGGGGGCGTCCTGGGAAGCGATGGGTGGAAAGAGCCGGAGATGCGCCGCCTTCAAGTCGGACGGGTCGGGAGGGGTGAATCTCGCTACCCCCTCGATCTTCGCCTCCAGCCCACTTCCCAGGTCGAGGGCCAGGACGGCCGGGAGCACCACGGTGTGCAGCTGGGCCCACCGCGCCGGGGTGGGCGCAGCCAGGGCGTGGGAGCACAAGGCGTACACCGCGGCCCGCCCCAGGGCCTCCACCTGCGCCGGCTCGGCAAGAAGGAGAGACGTCATAGGGTCCTCACAAGGAGTTGAGCTTTCCCGGCCGCTCGTACAGCGGCTCTTCGACATCGACCCGCACGATCTCGTGGCCGTGTTCGTCGTAGCCAATGGCGGTGTCGTTGTACAGTTCGAGGGTCTCGCCCGCCACGGTGATCTCCCCCAGCTTCTCGCCCTGTTCGATCTCGAACGAGAAGATGACTCGCTGGCTCACCCGGAACAACTGCAGCACCGCCAGCAGCTTGCGCGAGGGCCGGGTGTAGCGGTCGATTGCCCGGTCGACTCCCGGACCGAACATCTGCCGTAGATAGTCGCGGGGCACCCAGCGCGGTGGTATGTAATAGATGTTGGGCTGGGTCCCGAACTGCGGGTACAGGGGTAGGGCCACCTCTTCCTCGTGCACCAGGTAGTAGAGGGGATGCGAGGGATCCCGGGTCCAGGTGCCGTCGGCTTCGACCTGGACCAATCCCTGCAGACGGATCTTGCCGACGCAGGCCGCCATGCAGCGCGGCTCCATGGGCAGACCCTCGGTGAGGGGGTCGGAGCCCTCCACCCGGGGGTAACAACCGATGCACTTCTCGGCCGTGCGAGTGGTCGGCCGGTACATCGTCTTCTTGTAGGGACAGGCCTCGACGCACTTGCGATAACCGCGACACCGCTCCTGATCCACGAGGACGATCCCATCCTCCGGTCGCTTGTAGATGGCGTTGCGGGGGCACGCGGCCAGACAGGCGGGGTAGGTGCAGTGATTGCAGATACGGGCCAGGTAGAAGAACCAACCGGTGTGCTCCGGGAGGCTGGCCCCTTCCTGGCGCCAGCCGGTGCTGTGGTCCTCGAATCGATTGGGGCCCTTCCACTCGTCCTCGGTGGGGAGATAACCGAGGGCTTGCTCACCGGCCGGAGCAGCCTCGAAGACCGTTTTGCCCGCGTACTGTCCGTAGGGAGCGCGCACCGGTTCGTCTGCGGCGGCGTCCCAAATCTGACCGCCGGGGTTGGCTCGATCCAGCAGATCGAGTGTGTTGACGTCCCAATGCCGCGGATAGCCGCCATAGGGCTTGGTCTCGACGTTGTTCCACCACATCAACTCCTGGCCCGGGGAAAACGTCCAGGTCGACCTGCAGGCCATCGTGCAGGTTTGACAAGCGATGCAGCGGTTGATGTTGAACACTGCGGCGAACTGACGCCGGGCCCCTCCCCCCTCGAAGCGGTACTGCATGTCGCGGCCGAGCTGCCAGTTGTAGACCGTGGTCACCGCGGGCACGACGGTGGTCATGGCCTCCTCCCGAAAACCTGCTCGATGGCCGCCCGGACGAAGTCGGGTCCCCGCCGGCGGAGCACCGCGTGGGGAGCCACGTAGGCCTCGGATTCGAAGAGGCGGGCCACCTCGGTGGCGGTGAATCCGGCCAGGGCGAACTCCTCGACCAGGCAAACGGCGAAGTGCTGATCGGCATCGGTTTCTGATCTGATGGGGAAGCGCATGCCCACGAGTTCGAGTGGATCATCCGCTTCGAGAGGCTTGCCGGGTACCTTCACTAGGCCCTCCCC